>CALWLN010000064.1 GCA_944381535.1 uncultured Lachnospiraceae bacterium | reverse complement strand
ATTTATAGGATTTTGCCATGTGTACGCCCAGGGCGCTCTCGGTGGTCAACGTAAAAGGAAAGAAATACAGGGAGGATTCCGGCGCGGAGGCCACCCAATCCTCTGCCACTTTGACAATGGCCTTTACCGCCTCCACAAACATGTCCACCGGAAGCTCCGGCATACAGAGCCGCTTGTTGGAATTAATCATCCGCTTTGCGTTCATTTCCGGGCGGAACAACTGAATCTTGCCCTCCGCCGTGCGATAAGCCTTCAATCCCTCAAAGGTCTCCTGGGCATAATGCAGGGTCACACAGGCCGGGTCCAGGGGAATGGGCTCATGGGGAACGATTCTGGCGTCATGCCAGCCCTCTCCCTTATCCCAATCCATGACAAACATATAGTCCGTCATATATTTTCCAAAGCCAAGTTTGGTCTCGTCCTTGGGCTTCTCCTTCAGCTGTTCTCTTTTTTCAAATCTGATGTCCATCATAATCCCTCCGAATCTAACTTTTTGAACTATTATATACTTTTTTCCGTCAGTGTCAAGATTATTCTTAAGGTTTATAAAACGCATAATTTCCGGTTATAGTAAGGACGCATATCGGCAGCCATCTCCTTATTATCGGGAAATAACTGCTGCCTCCGCAGGCCTTCTTACTTTTTCCGGTACTCCGTCCTCCCCGCTTCCGAAGTACTGATGGACTCGATGGCAACGCCTCCGCCCCGGACCACCGAGATATTACGGAACCGCTTATTTAACAGGGCAATCAGTTCGTCATTTTTCCGCACCGTCAGATTACATTCCAAAAGCACGCTGTCCTCGCCAATATCGGACACCTCCACCTTGAAGGTCTGGGCAATCTGGAACAGTTCTGTTTTATCGGCCACGGAACAGTTTCGCACCTTGACAAAGAGAATCTCCTTCATATGCATGGGCACGTTGGTCAAATCAATAACCTTGATGACCTCAACCATGCGGTTTAACTGCTTTTTAATCTGTTCAAAGGTAATGTCGTCGCTGGTGACGCAGATTGTCATGCGGGACACCGTCTCATCCTCGGTGGTACCCACCGTCAGGCTCTGCAGGTTATAGGATTTCCCGGAAAACAAGCCGGACACCTTTGCCAGGACGCCTACTTCGTTTTCCACATACAACGCAATCCATCTGTTCTTCATCCCGGTCCCTCCTTATTTTAAAATCATTTCGCTCATGGGATTGCCGCCCTTTACCATGGGAAGCACGAGCTCGTCGGTAGCTATCATAAATTCAATGATAGTGGTCACACTGTTATTTTTCGCCTCCGCAAGGGCCGGGGCAATCTCTTCTTCTTTAAATACCCGAATCCCCTTAGCGCCATAACTCTCCGCCAGCTTCAGAAAATCCGGCACGTAGGGCGGACAGTTCTCATTTGGACCCTTGCAGCCTTCCGGGCAGTCTCTCCGTCTGCGCAGACAGGTGACCGCATAGCGCTTCCCGTACCACAGCTGCTGCATCTGGCGGACCATCCCCAGATAATAATTGTTCAACAGACAGACAATGACAGGGGCGTCCTGCACAATGGAGGTGGCCATCTCCTGGATATTCATCTGCATCCCGCCGTCGCCGCTGATGCAGATAACGGGTTTCTCCCGGTTTCCAATCTTGGCTCCCACAGCCGCCGGAAAACCGAAGCCCATGGTTCCTAAGCCCCCGGAGGTGATAAACTGCTTTTTCGATGTCAATTCAATGTACTGGGTGGCCCACATCTGGTGCTGGCCCACGTCCGTGGTGATGATCGCCTCGTCGAAGGCCGCATTTATCTGCTCCATGATCATCTGGGGCGTCATCCCCTTATCCCTGCGCATTTCCAAGGGATTCTCCTTATCCCACTCCGCAATCTGAGCCATCCACTTGTCCGTCTTCTGGGGCTCTGCCCATTCCAGAAGCTTGTCGATGGCCAGATTGGCATCGGCCACAATGGGCACATCCACCACCACGTTTCTGGAAATGGCGGCGGTGTCGATGTCCACATGGACAATTTTCGCATGGGGGGCAAATTCATTCAGATCTCCGGTAATCCTGTCGTTGAACCGGGTACCGATGGAAAACAGCACGTCGCACTTGCTGACCGCGATATTGGCCGCATACTTGCCGTGCATGCCGCTGTTTCCTATGTAGTAGGGGTGATCAGTGGGGATGGCGCCCTTTCCCATAATGGTGGTCACCACGGGAACCCGGGTCTGCTCCACCAGCTTTTGCATTTTCTCGTTGGCCCTTGCAATGTTGATGCCGCCCCCCAGGAGAAATAAGGGACGTTTTGCCCCTTTCAGCAGCTTGTAGCCCTTCTTCAGCTGTCCCACATGAACGCTCTCATTGGGCTTATAGCCACGGATGGCGACGCTCTCCGGGTACTCCGCCGGTCCCGACGCCAGCTGGATATCCTTGGGAATGTCAATCAGTACCGGACCGGGCTTGCCGGTGCGGGCAATGTAAAAGGCCATTTTGATAATGCGGCCCAGGTCCTTCCGGTCCCGGACCGTAACGCCATACTTGGTGATACTCCGGGTCATCCCCACAATGTCCACCTCCTGAAAGGCGTCGTTTCCGATGAGATTTAAGGGTACCTGCCCGGTAAAGCACACCAGAGGAATGTTATCGTAATGGGCGTCCGCCAGTCCCGTCATGATGTTGGTGGCTCCGGGGCCGCTGGTGACAATACAGACCCCCACCCGGCCGGTGGACTTGGCATAACCCTCGGCCTCATGAATCAGCCCCTGCTCATGGCGGGGTAGTATCATATCAATGGACTCCGTCCGGTAAAGCTCATCCAGAATATCGGTCACCATGCCGCCGGGATAGGCAAACACAGTGTCCACTCCCTCCTCCAAAAGAGCCTTCACGAATAACTTTTTTCCGGTAATATCCATTCTATCTTCCTCACTTTCCAGTTTCTCTCATTTTTCGTATTATAAAGCTTACGGCTGGGGAATATCAGCCACAGGCTTTTTCTCATATTTTAAAAAGCAGTACTCCAGGTCAAAGCAGGTCTGCTCCTCGCTGTCCGCCGTGATTACCCACTCCTCCCTCTCATCCAGGTTGGGAAACCAGGCGTCGGCCTCATAGGCGTAATCAATCTTGGTGATGTGGGCCACGTCGCAGTAGTCCAAAAGCAGGCGGTAAACGCTTTCCCCACCAACAACGTAGACATCCTGGCTGGGATATTTCTCAAGTTCCCGCATAAGCTCCTCCAAAGAATACACCACAATGGCTCCCTTGACTTGATAGCTTCTGTCCCGGGTCAGCACAATGTTGACGCGATTCTTCAAAGGCCGGCCGCCGGGAAAGCTCTCCAGCGTCTTTCGTCCCATGACGACCACCTTCCCCGTGGTCGTCTCCCGAAAAAATTTCATGTCCTCCGGGATACTCGTCAACAGCTTATTATTAAGGCCGATGGCCCAGTTTTTGTCTACTGCCGCAATCAGATTCATGGCTGTCCCTTCCTTTCCTTTGCGCAAACAATCCCGTTTTCTTCTGTTTTACAGTTGTTGCGGTTACACCGCTACAGGAATATCCGTCACCTGCGGTCCGGTCACATAATTGTCCAGACGCACATCGTTTCTGGTAAATTTATAGAAATCCTTAATCTCGGGGTTCAGCCAGAAATCCGGCGCCGGATGAGTCTCTCTTCGAATCAGTTCCTTTATAATAGGAATGTGCCTGTCATAGATATGGGCGTCCGCAATCACATGCACCAGTTCTCCCACTTCCATATCACAGACCTGGGCCAGCATATGCATCAGCACCGCGTACTGACAGACGTTCCAGTTGTTGGCCGTCAGCACGTCCTGGGAACGCTGATTCAAAATGGCGTTTAGGGTCAGCCTGTCCTGTCCTTTTTTCTGAGTCACATTGAAAGTCATGCTGTAGGCGCAGGGATACAGATTCATCTCATGCAAATCCTGGTGTACATAAATGTTTGTCATGATACGGCGGCTGTAGGGATTGTGCTTCAAATCGTAAATCACCCGGTCCACCTGGTCCATCATGCCTTCCTTATATTGGTGCTTCACACCCAGCTGGTAGCCATAAGCCTTGCCGATAGAGCCATCCTCGTCGGCCCACTCATCCCAGATATGGCTGTGCAGATCATGGATGTTGTTGGATTTTTTCTGCCAGATCCAGAGCATCTCGTCGGTGCAGCTCTTGATGGCGGTCCTTCTTAAGGTGATGGCCGGAAATTCTTTTGACAAATCGTAGCGGTTCACCACGCCGAATTTTTTGATGGTGTAGGCGCTGGTGCCATCCTCCCACCTGGGGCGCACCTTCTCTCCCTCGGTGCTGACACCGTTGTCCAGGATATCCTGACACATCTCTATGAAAATCTTATCTGCCATGCTCATGGTCTTGTCTCCTTCGCGAACCTTATCCATATAGGAAACGTCATAAATGTTTTCTTTATGACGTTTCCTGCGCCGATTTTTGCTGCGTGTAAACGCAGAATTTTCCTTACAAAAATCGTGCGCTCTACACTCCGTTTCGGTCGTTGCTAAACAAGCGCCACTGGCGCTTAGCAACCCCCGGAGGGCTATAGTAAACGGCAAATTTATTTGTCGTTTACTATAAGTTTCATTATATCATACCATATTCCTGCCGGAAATGGTACCCAAAGAAAAATTTCATTTTTTTTAAATTTTTCAACCATTTTTCACAAAAATGGTGTATACTATATTTAATTATGATTTTGGTAAAGGAGAACGACCGAATATGAGTCAGGAAAAAGTAAACAAATACAAAGAAGAGAAGGCCAACCGCAAGACTATTTTAAAGAGACACAAGCGCAACCGTATCATCGCGCGGGTCATCAGTTCCGTGATTGGCCTGGCCATTGTGGGTTGGATTGGATATTCCATTTACGACAGAGCAATGACCAACATAAAGACCTCCCAGACAGAGGTGGACTTGGCTGCTGTTAACAATTACATAAGCGGATTGACGGAGGCGGATACAGAGGAAGATACTTCTGAGAGCACCGGGGAGGATACCGCTTCCGACGAGAGCGATGCCGCGGACAACGATGCGGCCTCCGGCGAAGACAATGCGGCGGATGACGATACCAATTCCGACGAGAGCGATACGGCCTCCGGCGAAGACAATGCGGCGGATGGTGATACTGCCGGAGAATAGGAAAAATTCTGACAGGTCATTGGCCGGGAGGGAACTGTATCCATATACCACAAACAATAAGAAGGCAGATATTTTCTTTGCGCGAATATCAGCCTTCTTTTTTGTGGATTCTGGAGCTATTCCGGGACGCGCCGGGGCTCCTGCCTCTTATCTTGTATATGACAGTCCTTCCGGCTCACTCCACTGCTTATCTTATACGCGGCTCTTCCAACTCATTCCTCCGCCTGCTGGGGCAGCGCCTTTTGCAGGGCCTGCTCGATGGCCTGAAGCAACACCTCGGAGGTATACTGGTTCTCCTCCGAATAGGTAATATTCTCCAAAGACTGCGTCTCGTAGATCTGCTGGCTGATGTTGTCCAGAGCCGGCTGCATCAGCGGGTACATGGTGGTGACTGTCTCATTTAGATTCACCAGGGAAATGGAGTTTATGCGGTTGTTGTCAATGACCACCTCCACGTCGATGGCATTGTCATTGAATTTTATGGAGGAATTATACACTCCTGCTATGTACTGCATGGTCTCCTGGGTCTTGTCGCCTTCCTTTTTGTCCGGCAGGAACATGAAGATCAAAAGCAGGATCAACAAAATGCCCAGGACCACAAATATAACCGTATAGATGAGTTCTTTCATATGAAGAACTACAATTTTTGTCTTGGAACTCACGGGAGCCCTCCTGTTTCTTTCCTTGCTTAAATGTATGAGGAGGGCGGGGAATTTATGTTAGGCTTTCATGACCTTACAGCCTTTTTTAAAAAAGCAGAGGCCGTACTTTAAGATAGGCCGGTAGCCGTCCGCCGCAAGCTCCGCCTCATAATTCTGGGCCTCGATCTGGGCCAGAGCCTCCCGGCAGGTCTCCTCCATCTGGTCGAAGCGTTCCGTCACCTTCAGCTCCAAGATCATGGCCCGACCCATAAATTTCTTCTCCCGCAGTACAATGTCAGGCCGCCCCGTTCCGCTCTCCCGGTTGGACTGCGCCAGCCAGCCCGGAATCCCGCTGCATAAGCCTGCCAGAAAGCCGTGATAGTAGCTCTCCTTGTAGTCAAAATAGCTGATGGTATCCATAAGCTGGGCGGAAATAAAATCCTCCGCCGCCTCGCAGTCTCCCTGCTCCAGGGCCTTTATCAGCGGGCTTTTGTCCGTGACCTTCATCTTCTTGCCAAACCAGGTGAGAATGCTCTGGCGATAGATGGAGCGTATCTCCGTGTTGGGAATGGCCAAACGGATGTAAAGAGTCTCGCCGTCCGAGCGCCGCCCACACTCCTTCAGATAGCCGGTGAAGTAGAGGAAGTTCCAGAGATTGTCGGAGGACTCATGAATATCTCCGTAGGTGACCTCTTCATGCACCGGCTTTTCAATCGTCTCCCCCTCCATGAGCTGTTCAATCTCCCTCCGCACACTGTCGTCCGCCTGCTCGATCAGTTCCCGGATGATGCTGTTGGAGGAGGTGTTGGACCAGTAGGGCCTGGGAAAAGCATCATATTCTGCATTGGCCGTCTTCACATAATTTATAATGCTCCAAGGATTGTAAATATCCTGTCCCCCAAACCGGTAACCGTCATACCACCTCTTCAATTCCGCATATTTTCCCGAAAGATCGTAGTACTCCAGCAGCTCCTTCACTTCGGATTCGGTAAAGCCGAAACAATCGCTGTAGCCATAGCTTAAAACCGAATGGATCTCCAGATTATTCAATCCCGTAAATATGCTCTCTCTGCTGATCCTTAAGCACCCTGTCACCACCCCAAAGGCCAGGGCGGAGTTGGTCTTTAACGCAGATTCAAACAGAGAACGGATGAAGCCTATCATCTCATCATAGAACCCCGCAAAATACGCATTCTCCAGCGGGACGTCGTACTCGTCGATGAGGATCACAACATCCTTTCCATGATACCGTGCCAGGCAGCTTGAGAGAAATCCCAGCCCCTCCGCATAATCCGCCTCCTCCGCTTTTTCAAGAAGTATGGCGTTGTACCTCTCTCTGTCTCGTTCCGGCATCTCCCCATCCAGCACATAGGCGTGGCGCTGATACTCATAGATAATTTTATCCACCAGGCTGGCATGAGCCATTTTATAGGTGGGCTGCTTGGCCGACTTTAAGGACAGGCTGATGACCGGATACTGCTGCTGATGGGCAAGATACTTCTCCCCGCACCCGGAAATGGCCAGTTCCTTAAAAATATAGCCGTTGTCTACCTTCTCTCCCTTTTCCGTCCGCTCATCCTCAAAAAAGCGGCGGAGCATGCTTAGGTTCAGCGTCTTTCCGAACCGCCGGGGACGGGTCAGGAGCAGAACCTTCCCCTCCCCATCCCGCAGCTCCTTGATCATCAGGCTCTTGTCCACAAAATAAAGATTTTTGTCTATGATCTCCTTGAGGTCCTCGTGCCCCACTGGGATTTTCTTTCTCTCCATCCGCAACACCCCTTTTCGTATACCGGTATTTTCTTATAGTATACTCGAAAATGGGGGAAATAACAATCCCCTGAAAGCGGTCCAGTGAAAAACTGCTTCCAAATTATGGCTGCAGTTATCTACCTCCACAGGGTAAAATGATAAACTTCCCTCTGGAGCGGAGCCGCGGGTCCGCGAGAATCTCCGGCAGCTTCTCCAGGGGGGCCGTCTGATACACCATGGAGCTTACGTCGATCCTGCCGGAATCGATGAGATCGATGGCCCGCTGCTGGGTGTAGGGATTGATGTAGGAAGCCTTTATGGTGATCTCCTTCTTGAACAGCTCGAAAGGCCGGACCGCCACCGTGTCCTCGGGGCGGGTCAGGCCAAAGAGCATTACCGTGGATCTTCTGCCCGCCAGGGCGATGGCCTGGGCCACGGTCTCTGTCCTTCCCACGCACTCGATGACTACGGCGATCCTGTGGATTCCATGGCCAAGGAGCGTCTGTTCCACATCCTCCGCCGCCGGGTCGATGCACAGATCCGCGCCCAGCGCCTCCGCCAGCCTGCGCTTTTCCGGGATGGGCTCCAGGAGGATCACCTTTGCCGCCCCCCGCAGCTTCGCCAGCTTCAGCATGATCAGCCCGATCATGCCGCCGCCGATCACCAGCACGGTATCCCCGCAGCTGATGTCGCACAGATCGATCCCGTGGAGACAGCAGGCCACCGGCTCCGCCATGGCAGCCTTCGTATATTCTGTCTCTGAGCGGATAGGATACACCTGGGAGCGGGGAACACAGCAGTACTCCGCAAATCCGCCGTTCACCGTGGTCCCGATTCCGGTGATATGCTCACAGAAATGGCCGATCCCGCTCTTGCAGTAATAACATTCGTTGCAGAGCTTGTTGGGGTCCACGCACACCCGGTCTCCCGTCTGAATGTCCGTAACCTTCTCGCCCACCGCGGCCACTTCCCCCGCAAATTCATGTCCCAGGACTGTTCCCGGCGGGGTCTGGGCCGCCCCCTCGTCGCCGTTGTAGATATGCACGTCCGTGCCGCAGATACCACAGGCCTCTACCCTGATCAGCACCTCGTCCTCCTTTGGGACCGGCACCGGCAGCTCCTCGATCCGAATGTCATGCTTTCCATAAAATACCGCTGCTTTCATATGATTTCATCCTCCTTTTCCTTACCCAAGGGCACAGGGTATGCTGTCCCTCTCCTGATAGTAAAAAATATTGCGAAATCCATTGCGCCTTAACATTTCCAGCGCTCTGTCAAATCCGTTGGCGGCCCTTTCACTCACATGGGCGTCCGAGCCCAGGGTGACAAGATACCCGCCCATCTCCCGGTACAGCTTCACAAGCTCTTCCTGGGGCAGGAAATCGTCATACCGGTCATGCAGACCGGAGGTGTTGATCTCCAGGGCGATCCCGTGGTCTATGACATAGCGCAGAATGTCCTCGATCTGGGGCCGGAACTGCCGCAGATCGATTTTGATCCCGTACTTTCCCGTGATGTAGCGCAGCGGGCAGGTCAGGTGCGCCATGATATCGCAGGGAACCGTTTCCAGCATCTTTCGCACCTGTTCAAAATAAGCGTGAAGGTAAGCCTTCCGCTCCTCCCCGGACATCCCGGAAAAATCTATAAGGGAGTAGGGCGTCCTCTCATAAGGACCCCAGGCGACGGTGTGCACGGAGCCGAGCACCACGTCGTACTCCTGCATTTCCAGGATTCGCAGGCTGTCCTCCGGGCGGCTGACCTCGTGGCCCACCTCGACGCCTGCCAGTATCTGAATATGGCCATCCCTGCTCTGTGATACTTCCTTCGCGGAATTTCTAAGATTCCCATATAAATCCGTCCTCTCGGAGTCCACCATGTCAAAATGGTCCGTCACCGCGAAGGCCTTCATCCCTCTCTGCCGCTCCTTGAGCGCCATCTCCGCCACCGGACACTTTGAATCATGGGAATTGCGGGAATGGGTGTGCATATCCGCCAGGAAGCCCCGGTTCCTTACGGGCTTTATGCTTCCGTTGGTCTCCACAACATCCGCCCCCAATTCCCGGCACGCGGTTTCGCAGTCCCGGTATTCGGACAAAAGCCAGATTCCCAGCCTGGCGTATTGCTTCACTAGGGCGCAGCGCTCCTTTGAGGCAAAGGGGACCGTCACCCAGCTGGTCTGAGGGCATTCATAAGGAAGCCACACCACCGCGTCCTTTGCGGCGGCGGTCAGCCTCTGCAGGCTCTCCTCATCTGCCGTTCCGTCGTAATGGATAGCTGCGCCTGTCCTCAGGGCCCTGCCGACGCTGTCCATGTCGCCGCAGGTCAGGGCCACGGAGACCTCGGTCTCCTCCACCATATGTAAAAGCTGCTCCCGTACCGCCTCCGGAAATCCCCAGATCTTGTTGTCCAGCTTCAGCGTGACACCCCATTCCTCCGCCAGGGCAAATACATCCGCCAGCAGGGGAAGCTTTACGCCCCTGAATTTCGGGGAAAACCACAGACCATAGTCGAAGGCTGCCGCCTCCGCAAAGGTAAGCTCATGAATATTTTTCTGCTCCTTAAGCGCCAAGCCGTCCCCATGGCGCGCCACCCGGTTGATAGTGTCATCGTGAAGCACCACGAGCTTCCCGTCGGACGTATAGTTCGGGTCCAGCTCGATGAGATCGTAGCCCTGGCGGACCGCCGCCCGAAAGGCCGGCAGGGTATTTTCCGGGTACTCTGTGCTGACGCCCCTGTGGGCCTGCAGCTGTGCCATCCTCTCTCTCCCTTCCATGTTACAAAACCTCAATACTGATACGATTGTCAGTGAGCAGTTCCTAACTATATTGAAGAGACCTTTTTTCATGTACAAAAAGACCAATCAGCGCGATGGTCCCACCCTTTTTTAATGGGAGTACATCATCATTTTTCAGAAATACCAAATTCTATGAACACTATTCTAGAATAATACAAGGATAAAATCAAATATGAGCGTCTTAAATTATTCTTTTGCACATTCAGCCTTTCACGCTCCCAAGTGTCAGTCCCGTTGTAAAATATTTTTGTAGAAATGGATACACAAGCATTATCGGGAGGGCACCCAGAAATAACTGAGCCGCCCGTCCAGTCTGGGCATTCATCTGACCGATCAGCGCTGCATAATCTGTTCCCGCTGTTCGAAGCAGAGTTTCAAAATCCCTCAACAGGCTCTGTAGATACGTAGCAAGAGGATATCTGGCTGTATCATCCATATATATAATTCCCCCAAACCAATTATTCCAATGTCCGATAATAGAAAATAATCCAACCGTAGCCAATGACGGTTTCAGCAGTGGCACCATCACCCGAACAAGAACCTGCAGCTCACCAGCTCCATCAATCCTGGCTGCTTCCTGTAATTCCGGCGGCAGATTCCGAATAAAATTCATAAGAATAATCATATTGTAAACAGACAATGCTCCCGGGAGAATGAGGGCCCATATGGAATTCTTAAGGCCTGCCCGCACTACCACCAAATAAGTCGGGATCATTCCTCCTCCAATTAACATAGTGAGCACAAAATATCCCATAATGATATTCCTGCCGGCCAGCTGATCCTTGCTTTTGGATAATGGATAAGCCGTAAGCAGCATCAATATCAGATTTACTAGAGTACCTAAGCCTACCAGCTTAATAGAATTCCACAACGCCCTTAAAAATTTCCCTCCCTTTATAGCAAATTCATAGGAATATAAGGTAAAATCCACAGGCCAAAACAATACTTCTCCCGCCGCTGCCGCAGTACTCCCACTTAAAGATAGCGCCAGCAGATGTATAAAAGGAAGCATACAGGAGAGGCATACGATTATAAAAATGCAATAGTTGCATACAATAAATATTTTTCTTGAAATACCTGTTTTTCTCATACTGTCTGTCTCCTAAAATACGCGGTAATTTGCCACCTTATCTGCTAAAATATAGGACAGAATAACCAAAACACAAGATACCAGAGATTTGAATAATCCCACAGCCGTAGCTACGGAATACTGTGCCTGGTCAATTCCAAGTCGGTAAACATATGTATCAATTATATCTCCAGAACTGTATACTACTGGAGAATACAGATTGAAAATCTGATCAAACCCAGCATTCATTACGCCGCCCAGTGCCAGAATCAGCATCAGTATAATCGTCGGGAATAGCAAGGGCAGCGTAATATATCGTAATTGCTTCATTCGTTTTGCACCGTCCACCTTTGCCGAATCATAAAGTTCCGGGTCGATTCCGGTCAGGGCGGCCAGGTACACTACGGTACCAAAGCCAAACCCCTGCCAGATGCTGGTCACGATCATAGTCCAGGGAAATACCTTCGTATCCCCCAGAAAATTGACAACAGGTAACTTTAAAAAGGAAAGCAACTGATTCACCGGCCCATTACTTGTCAGCAAATCCATCATGATACCCGCCAGAATCACCCAGGACATAAAATTCGGAATATATATCAGTGTCTGAAAAACTCTTTTTGCAAATCGACTGCCAATCTCGTTTAAGAGGAGCGCAAAGACTACGGACACCGCGATACTACCCAATATCTTCATCACGGACATATACAGTGTATTCCATATTGTGCGGATAAAATTAGGCTGTGAAAACACAAACTCAAAATTCTTAAAACCTACCCACGGAGATGAAAACCCCAACGCCGGATTATAATCCTGAAAGGCGATCACAAGACCGTACAATGGGATATAGGAAAAGATAAATGTCACTATGATTCCCGGCAAAAGCATCAAGTACATCGGCCATCCTTTTTTCAGTCTTTTTTTCATTTCCTCTTCCACCTCTTACTAATTTCCGTATATCTCATTCATTTCCGTTGTTGCCTGTTCACCGCCTGCGGTCATCCAATCTTCCACTACCTTGTCAAAATAGTCAACTGGCTCCGTGCCCATAATAATCTTTGTAAATCCTTCCAGCAGAATATCATCCAGTGTAGACCCACTGTTCATCAAAATTTCCGGCTTTACCATCCCAAGTTTGTTACGGATATATGTTTCATTATCAACAATGGATGCTCCAATAGCGAATGAAGAGATATCTGGAGCTACCAATGTATAACCACCTGTTCCGCTTGCAGAACCATTCTCCACAAAATCTGTGATCTCAGAATAAAAAGTCTGTCCCGCCGCACTTTTTATATATGAAGTATCGTCCTTTTCTATTGCTTCCTTTACACTCAGATAATCGTTCTGCGACTCATTTGGATCCTTTATCCGCATTCGAAACGGAATGTGATACCGACTTCCATAAGTAAGTGCCTCCATATACTCCTGACTCTCTTTCTCCCTAGCATCCCCATACATAATATAAGCATGAAAATTCAAAAGCTTCATCACGGCTTCTGGATGCTCACAATCCTTATTGACCACAATAAAAAGATTGGAGGTTGCTCCACTAACCGGTGACAATACTTCTTCCCCATTGGCCGAAGGAATCGCATAAGGCATACGGACAGCATCCATACCTAAATTATCTACCTCGTTTACTCCCGGTGTATATCCCCACCAGTTATAGTAAGGTCGAATTCCAATTTCGCCATTTATGTCAGCGGCATCAATCATGCTATTGTCCATGGTGGCAAAATCCGGATTCAAAAGGCCTTCCTCATACCAGGATGCCCATTCCGTTAAAGCCTCCTTCATCTCCGGTTGTACAGATCCATATACAATCTGTCCATTTTCATCTTCTACCCAGATATCAGGATAAGCTCCCCAGGCAGGTGCCAGCACATATAAAGAAAATAAGGAGCGATCTGTGGCAATTCCAGTACATTCATATTCTTCCATAAAAATTCTGGCCATTTCCACCATTTCCTCTATAGTTTCGGGAGCTTGCAGATTCTGTTCTTCCATCCAGTCTTTTCTAATCCAGACATTATGGAACTGCGGTAACATATCCGCAGCATCCAACTGTGGGATAGCATACAGCTTACCATCAAATGTGGCCGCATTATAGGATGTCCAGTCATCAGCTTCCATAAAACTTTTATTAATATCGTTGGCATACTGATCAAATATATCCGTCAAGTCATATACCATGTCAGCCTCCACCAACTGCTGTAACTGAGAATAATTTACCGCAAAAATATCAGGAATGTCCCGTTCAGCAATGGCAAGATTTAATTTTGTCTCATGTTCACTGTCCTCGCACACAAAAGCAGGTTCAACTTCGATATTAAATCGTTCCTTATATGCCCGGGTCCATGGATTATCATACACATCATCATCTCCCTGATATTCCACAGCTGGATTCATTGACACTGTTATTTCCAATTTCACGGGTTCCTCATAAGGTGCATCAATATCAATCTCCCCGGACGTATTTTTCTCACCATCGTCATTATCATCCTCCTGTGAATTTTCCTGCTGTTCCGGTTCTGGGTCCTTCTCTCCGCAAGCTGTCATGGACATTACCATTACTGCTATCAACAGCATAGATAGTATTCTTTTTTTCATATTTATTCTTCT
>CALWLN010000063.1 GCA_944381535.1 uncultured Lachnospiraceae bacterium | reverse complement strand
GCCATCTATCTGCTTTCCACTATCCGCGCGGTCTCCCTGGCTATCACCAGCTCCTCGTTGGTGGGAACCACCATGGTGACGACCCTGCTGCCCTCACCGGACAAAATGACTTCCTCTCCCCGTATCTTGTTCTTCTCGGGATCAATATTGGTTCCCAGGTATTCAATGTACTGTCCAAGGAGGCTGCGCACCTCAGCGTTGTTCTCCCCGGCTCCCGCCGTAAGGGCAATCACGTCCACGCCATTCATGGCCGCCGCATAAGCTCCGATATATTTGCCCACCCGGTAAGCGTAGGCCTCCAGAGCCACCCTGGCCCGCTCATTTCCCTCGGCGCTGGCCAAAGCTAAATCCCGAAAATCGCTGGAGAAGTTATCGGAAAGCCCCAGCACTCCGGATTTTTTATTGAGAATCTCCATCAGTTCTCCCAGGGAAAGCTGTTCTTTCTCCGCTAAAAACTGCAAAATGGAGGGGTCGATGTCACCGGAGCGGGTTCCCATAATCAATCCCTCCAGAGGCGTTAAGCCCATGCTGGTGTCCACGCTTTTTCCATATTTTACAGCGCTTACGGAAGCCCCGTTGCCCAGATGGCAGACAATGATTTTTAATTCCGATACGTCCTTACCAAGGATTTCCGCCGCCCGCCTGGAGACATAATCATGGCTGGTTCCGTGGAAGCCGTACCTTCTCACCTTATATTTCTGATAATACTCATAGGGAACCCCGTACAGATAAGCTTTCTCCGGCATGGTCTGATGAAAAGCCGTGTCAAAGACACCCACCATGGGAACGCCGGGCATACTCTCCATGCAGGCCCGCACGCCGATCAAGTTGGCAGGGTTGTGCAGGGGCGCCAGATCGTTGCAGGCCTCCACCGTCTTAAGCACCTCTTCCGTCAGCAGTACGGAGCTTGCAAAGGCTTCTCCGCCGTGAACCACCCGGTGTCCCACGGCGTCAATTTCCTTCAAAGAGCCAATCACGCCGGTTTCGGGGGCGGTGAGGGTGTCAATCACCAGGCGGACCGCCGTGGTGTGGTCCGGCATGGCCACCTGACGCTTCGTCTTCTCTTCTCCGGCCTTCTGGTGGGTCAGAAGACTTCCCTCGATACCGATGCGCTCACACAATCCCTTAGCCAGAACCTTCTCGGAATGGCTGTCGATCAACTGGTACTTCAGGGAAGAGCTCCCGCAGTTTAATACTAAAATGTTCATGTTCTGTTCTCCTTTTTAACGCTATAATATTTTTTCTTATAAATCTTCAGAACCTCTCAATCAGCCGGCAATCCCGCAGCCACTTCCGCCGTTCCTTATAGTCCGGCAAAATCCCCTCCACCAGGGCCCAGAAATCCTTGGAGTGGTTCATTTCCTTTAAATGGCACAACTCATGGACCACCACATAATCCAGCACCTCCATAGGCGCCATGATAAGACGCCAGTTAAAGTTCAGATTCCGCTTACTGCTGCAGCTTCCCCAGCGGCTTTTCACGTCCTTGATACAGATTCTGCCGATATGCTCCTGCATTAGATCACGGTAAAAGCGCACCCGCTCAGGGATGACCGCAGCCGCCCGGGACAGGTACCATTCTTTTACGGCCTTCTCCACCACGCCATCGTCCGTCCGGGCGGTGAGCACTGTCAGTTTGTCGCCTTCCACCGTCACTCCCGGCTTTTTATAGGAGGGATACTGCCGGATTTCCAGCGTGTAATCTCGGCCCAGATAGGGGAACCGCTCCCCGTTTTTATAAATTGCTTTTTTCATGATTCTGCTGTCGCGCCTCCGCATTACTGCTCATAACCTGACCGTAACGCGAAACCGGTGAACGGATAATAACGCTTCCTCCTTCCCCGCTGCTCATAATCAGTATATACAAAGCCCGGAACTTTTTCAAGAGCACATTGATATTTCACCGGACAATCGCCAGTTCTGTTTACAATGAATCTGTTTTGTGATAGGATATCATTGATAGAGAACAGCGAAAAGGAGGCATTTACCATGGCATTACCGAAAGAAAGAATCTACACCATAGCTGATATCTATGCTCTGCCGGAGGGCCGGCGGGCAGAACTGATTGACGGTCGGATGTATATGATGGCACCGCCAAACACGGTCCATCAACGTATTGTCATGAACCTATCTGCTGAAATACGGGATTATATCAGAAAGAAACGGGGCGCCTGCGAAGTATTCCCTGCCCCTTTTGCCGTTTTTTTGAATCAGGACGATAAAAATTATGTGGAACCCGACATTTCCGTTATCTGCGACAAACAGAAACTTACGGAAAAAGGCTGCCAGGGCTCCCCCGATTGGGTCATTGAAATTGTATCTCCCGGCACAAAGCATATGGATTATGGTATCAAGCTTTTCAAATACCGCAATTCCGGCGTCCGTGAATACTGGATCATCAATCCCGTAACCGGAACAGTCAATGCCTACGATTTTGAACATGACAGAGGTACCAGCCAGTACGGCTTTGATGAGGAAATCACCGGATGTATTTTTGAGGATTTTATTATCAGAGGGTCTGAGTTAATGAAATAATTTGATATATGAGAATCGCAAGTGGCGATATTCCAGAGCAGGAGTATCGCCACTTGCTGTATGTAAGTTTTCGTGGGCTGCGATTGCTCTTGACAATGCAACGCATAAGGGATAAAATAAACGTTATTATTGATAAATAAATTTATTTTACAGAGGACATTATGCCGGCAAAGAAGCAAATAACAAGAGATATGATTTTATCCACGGCCTTAGAAATGCTAAGGTCGGGAGGAATGGAAGCGGTCAATGTAAAGGCGCTTGCAAGGCAGTTAAATTGCTCTACACAGCCTATATATCTTTCATTTGACAACATGGACGCTTTACGCGCGGAACTGTCATCTCTGGCAGTCGATACATTTGTGAAAAAAATGAAATGTGACGGTGGGACAGCCAATTTATACGGAATGGCCTATATCAAATTTGCACAAGAGGAAAAAGAGTTGTTCCGCTATTTATTCATGCGTCAAAATGCTTTTTCAGAACTTCAGGAGGCACTTGTTCCTATTATGGACGATTCTATTTCTCAGATTATGGAACAATACCATATTGAGAAGGAAGAAGCGCACCATTTTCACGACCAATTGTGGGTACATACCCACGGTATAGCGTCGATGATTGCTACCGGCTTCTGCGATTGGAATATGGACAAGGTTGAAAGATACCTTTGCTGTCAGCTTTTCCAGCGAAGCAGACGTATCTCATATTGATATTTGACAATCAACTGCTTTCCCTGCTGTTTGGGAAAGTAGAACCTGATGTCATGCAGGCAAGTGAAACATACTTAATCATAACCACATGGTCACTTCCGGCGCTTGCGGTGTATGACGCAGGAGCGGCCTTGTGTCGGAGCATTGGGAAAGCCAAGGCGACCATGTATATTTCAACAATCGCAAATATCGTGAATATCATCGGAAATTGTGTGGGCGTGTTCGTGTTGGATTTGGGCGCTGCCAGTGTTGCCTATCCGTCTTTGATTTCCCGCATTCTTTCTGCTGCCCTGGTGACCGCTTATTGTTTCCGAGAAAAAAACAGGACACGATACCAAGTACGCAGCATTTTTACATGGAACGGCAGTCTGCTTAAAAAAATAATGGGAATCGCCTTGCCGAATGGGATAGAAAACGGCGTACATCAGTTGGTAAAAGTTGCGCTGTCCAGTATGATAGCTTTGTTTGGTACATATCAAATCGCAGCAAACGGTGTGGCACAAAGTATTTGGTCGCTGGCTTCGATTATGGGGCTTGCGATGGCTCCCGCCTATACAACGGTAATCGGACAGTGTATGGGAGCGAGAGATATTGAGAGCGCAAACTTCTATTTCAAAAAGCTGAACAAAATCACCTTGATACTTTCTATCCTCTGGAACGCTTTTGTATTTGCCATTACGCCGCTTATCGTCCAGCACTCCGCTATTTCCGCAGAAGCAAAATCGCTGGTAATCTGGCTTGTCCTAATCAATAATATTTTCAATGGACTTGCCTATCCATTTGCCTGTTCTTTGGGGAATGGGCTTCGAGCAGCAGGTGATGTGAAATTCACGATGTTGGTTTCTATTTTCCTAACGATTGCCGCCCGCCTGTTCTTCTCTGCCCTCTTTGGCCTATGGCTGAATTGGGGCGTGATTGGTATTGCAATCGGCATGAGTATCGACCTTGTGTTTCGAGGGGCAATCTTTATTTGGCGCTATAAATCGCAGAAATGGACAAAATTCCACCTTATTTAATTCAATTATGGAGGAAATATTATGCGAAAATCAAGTCTTTTTGTATGTCTGCTATTGTTGCTCTTTACATTATCGTCCTGCGGCGACCATTCTACAGGGAAAGAAAGTCAAACAAATGAATGATGATCTTTCCCACACGCCTTACACCGGATAATACCACAAAACGGTGGATCGTCTTATGCTTCAGCATCTTCAAAGCCTCATAATACGCCAGCCGCTTATGGGGTTTCGTTTCCTCCTTGATAGCAGAGGCCGACCTCCACCACGGATTATATTGTCTCAATACCTTATAATGACCTGCTCGTCACTTACAATTGCCATAAAACGCCTCCATATCCTATCACTTCATACGTATTTACTTGTTATGCACCAGAAATATCAAGACTATTTGCAAAGTATATTATGGCAACAGTCAATACAAATTGCAAGTACAACGTAAAAACAGGCGTACCACCCTTTTCCAGTGATACGCCTATTTTCATTCGTTATTTCTTATTTATTTTTGGAAGCAATCGCTGCCTGCGCCGCCGCCAATCTTGCGATTGGAACACGGAACGGAGAACAGGAAACGTAGTCCAAACCAATCTTGTGGCAGAACTCAACGGAAGAGGGATCTCCGCCGTGCTCGCCGCAGATACCGATGTGAAGAGCGGAATTCACGGGTTTGCCCAGCTTGATAGCCATCTCCATCAGCTTGCCGACGCCGTCCTGATCCAGCTTCGCAAAGGGATCGTTCTCAAAAATCTTGGCGTCATAGTAAGCCTCCAGGAACTTACCTGCGTCGTCACTGGAGAAGCCGTAGGTCATCTGAGTCAGGTCGTTGGTTCCGAAGCAGAAGAAATCAGCTTCCTTGGCAATCTCATCCGCAGTTACACATGCTCTCGGAATCTCGATCATAGTACCTACTTCATACTCCAAATTGATACCTGCCGCAGCGATTTCCGCATCCGCAGTCTCAACTACGAACTTCTTCACATATTTCAGCTCTTTCACGTCGCCAACCAACGGAATCATGATCTCGGGCTTGATCTTCCAGTCGCTATGCGCTTTCTGCACATTGATAGCGGCACGGATAACGGCCTTGGTCTGCATCTTGGCAATCTCCGGATAGGTAACCGCCAGACGGCAGCCTCTGTGACCCATCATGGGGTTGAATTCGTGCAGGCCGTTGATGATGTTCTTGATCTCCTCCACGCTCTTGCCCTGAGCCTCGGCCAGCTTCTGAATGTCGGCTTCCTCGGTGGGAACAAACTCATGAAGAGGCGGATCCAGGAAACGGATGGTAACGGGGTTGCCTTCCAGAGCCTCGTACAGCTTCTCGAAGTCGCCCTGCTGGTAGGGAAGGATCTTCTCCAGAGCCGCTTCTCTCTCCTCAACGGTGTCCGCGCAGATCATCTCACGGAAGGCCGCGATTCTGTCCGCCTCGAAGAACATATGCTCGGTACGGCACAGACCAATTCCTTCCGCTCCCAGCTCACGGGCCTTCTTGGCATCGGTGGGGGTATCCGCGTTGGTGCGTACTTTCAGGGTACGGAACTTGTCAGCCCACTCCATGATCCTTCCGAACTCACCTGCGATAGTGGCGTCAACGGTAGGAATCAGGCCATCGTAAATATTTCCGGTGGAACCATCGATGGAAATGTAATCTCCCTCGTGGAACTCTTTTCCAGCCAGAGTAAATTTCTTATTCTCTTCATCCATGGCAATGTCGCCGCAGCCGGATACACAGCAGGTACCCATACCACGGGCAACAACGGCTGCATGGCTGGTCATACCGCCGCGGACGGTCAGGATACCCTGAGCGGCCTTCATGCCTGTGATGTCCTCGGGAGAGGTCTCCAGACGAACCAGAATCACCTTCTCGCCTCTCTCCTTCCAGGCTACGGCGTCGTCGGCGTTGAACACGATCTTACCGCAGGCAGCTCCGGGAGAAGCGCCAAGGCCCTTGCCCATGGGGGTTGCGGCCTTCAGCGCGGCTGCGTCAAACTGAGGATGAAGCAGGGTATCCAGATTCCGGGGATCGATCATGGCAACAGCCTCTTCCTCGGTCCGCATTCCCTCATCTACCAGATCACAGGCAATCTTAAGAGCCGCCTGCGCAGTTCTCTTACCATTTCTGGTCTGCAGCATATACAGCTTCTCGTTCTCTACGGTAAACTCCATATCCTGCATGTCTCTGTAGTGGTTCTCCAGCTTCTGGCAAACATCCTGGAACTGAGCGAAGGCTGCCGGGAATTTCTCTGCCATCTGGGCAATGGGCATGGGTGTGCGGACACCCGCAACCACGTCCTCGCCCTGGGCGTTGGTCAAAAACTCACCCATCAGCTTCTTCTCTCCGGTGGCCGGGTCACGGGTAAAGGCAACGCCGGTACCGCAGTCGTCACCCATGTTACCGAAAGCCATGGACTGTACGTTTACGGCAGTACCCCAGGAATAGGGGATATCGTTGTCGCGGCGGTATACGTTGGCACGGGGATTGTCCCAGGAACGGAACACAGCCATGATAGCGCCCATCAGTTGCTCCTTGGGATCGTCCGGGAAGTCCTTGCCGATCTTTGCCTTGTACTCAGCCTTGAACTGTCCGGCCAGCTCCTTTAAATCCTCAGCGGTCAGATCTACGTCCTGAGTAACACCCTTTTTGGCCTTCATCTGGTCAATCAGTTCCTCAAAATATTTCTTGCCGACCTCCATAACAACGTCGGAATACATCTGGATAAATCTTCTGTAGCAGTCCCAGGCCCAGCGGGGATTGTTGGACTTCTCAGCGATAACGTTCACCACCGTCTCGTTTAAACCAAGGTTCAAGATGGTGTCCATCATACCCGGCATGGAAGCTCTCGCGCCGGAACGAACGGAAACCAGAAGGGGATTCTCCGTATCACCGAATTTCTTTCCGGTGATCTCTTCCATCTTAACGATGTACTCGTTGATCTGCGCCTGAATCTCATCGTTGATCTTTCTTCCATCCTCGTAGTACTGTGTACAAGCCTCGGTTGTGATGGTGAAGCCCTGAGGAACGGGAAGGCCCAGGCTGGTCATCTCTGCCAGGTTTGCGCCTTTTCCGCCGAGAAGCTCACGCATACTCGCATTACCCTCACTGAAGAGGTATACCCATTTTTTTGCCATTGCAAATTCCTCCTAAAAATATACTTTGGTGTATTTTTATGCAAAGGTGTTACCCTTTACAATTCTACCTGATATGTGCCGTTTTTTTGCGCACATCTTCATTGTAACATATTTCCAGAGATATTCAACATTTTTTTCCGGAAAAATGTGACGGAAAATTTTATACTGTTACTTTTACTGGTTGGGGAAATTAAAAAGTTTGTTCACAGAATCAGAAGGATTTTTAGGTTTTGTCTGGAGGTCGCCCTGAATGGCACATTTGTTATCGCAGACACGCTCCCGCTCAAATCAAGACGCAACGGTACTAGGCTCGCCGCCCGTAAACGGTCGGTTCGCCAAGTGCCGGCGTCTTTCCATGGTCTGCTTATAACAAATGTGCCATCCAGGGCTACGTTCCAGTCAAAAG
>CALWLN010000062.1 GCA_944381535.1 uncultured Lachnospiraceae bacterium | reverse complement strand
AAGGCCGATGATGTGGCCGCTTTCAATGGTAAGGTTGATGTCGGGGAGGGCGTTATGCTTCCCGTACCGTTTGGATAAATGCTTGCACTCTAATAACGTCATTTTGTCTCCCCCCTGATGGTCTTTTCCATGAGATCGATGGTCTCCTGTTCTTCAAATCCAAGCTTCTGCATGTGTTCCAAAAATTCCGCAATAAGCTCTCTTGCAAGTTCTGATTTCAGCTCCTGAATCATAGCCGTATCCTCCGTAATAAATCTTCCGCTGGTGCGCTGGGAGTAGACGAGGCCCGTGCGCTCCAGCTCCGCCAATGCTTTCTGCATGGTGTTTGGATTGACTGCGGCTGCCTGGGCCAGTTCCCGGACCGATGGCAGCTTGTCGCCGGGGTGGTAGACACCCGCAACGATATCCATCTGAATCTTCTCAATGATCTGTAAAAAAATAGGTCGGTCTGAATCCAGATTCCATGGCATAGAATCACCTCTCCTTCTTTGTACTATTGTACTATCTAAATAATACAATAAAGGAAAAATTGGAAAATGTCAAGTATTTTTTTATGTAGTTTTACTTCTCTGTCAGGCAGGCGATCAGCTTATCGTTCATCTCCGGCGACATGACGCAGAACCGGAAAAATTGATTGTTGAGGAAGGGGAAGGTGGAGCAGTCCCGAATCATCATCCCCCGGCGGATGGCTTTGTCAAAAAGCTGGCCGGAGGTCAGACCCTCCTTTAAAATCTTCACCAGCATAAAGTTGGCGGTGGGAGGGTAAACCTTGTAGCGGGAATCTTTGGATAAGGCCTCAAACATTCGCGTCCGCTCCCAGGTGATCAGCGTCCGGGTCTTCTCCATATAGTCCGTATCCTTGAACATGATCTCCCCGGCAATGGCTGCCAGAGAGTTGATGGTCCAGGGGTTCTTCCGGGTGTTGATGGCCTTGATCAGATCCGGATTGCCGGTGATGGCGTAGCCGAGCCGCAGCCCCGGGGCTGCGAAAAATTTGGAGGTCCCCCGGAGGATGATCAGATTGTTGTAGTACCCGGTCAGAGGCACGGAGGAAATCTCCGCCTCCTCGGGAGTAAACTCCACGTAGGTTTCGTCCACCATCACAAAAATGTCATTCTCCTTGCACACATCCAGAATCCGCCGCATTTCGGAACGTGAGACGGCGGTGGAGGTGGGGTTGTTGGGGTTGCAGAGCACCAGCAGATCAATGGTCTCGTTGAGCTGGGCGGTGAAGTGGGAAAGGTCCAGGGCAAAATTCTGCTCCTCTTTCAGAGGATAATAGAGACAGGTGCCGCCCTCTAAGGAAATCTCCCGCTCGTATTCCGAGTAGGTGGGGCCGAGAATCAGCGCCTTCTTCGGGTGCTCCAGCTGAATCAATATGGAGATCAGTTCCGTGGAGCCGTTGCCCACCAGCACGTTATCAGCCTCACAGCCTGCGTAGGCGGCGATACAGCGCCGCAGGGACGTATATTCCCGGTCGGGATAAGTGGTGATGGCGTCGATATGGTTTGCCAGCGTTTCCCTCAGAAGGGGGGATATGCCAAGGGGATTCACATTGGCGGAAAAGCTGGTGATATCTTCTTTCTTAATACCGTAAATCTGTTCTATTTTTTCCAGGTCGCTGCCGTGGAAATGGTCTTTGTGTTGTAACATGAGAGTGCCTCCGTGTGTTTTTTCATGTATCTGTTTTCCTAAAAATATTTCAGTTTGATTCCATGTTTTTTATTATACTACAGATTCGTTCTAAAACAATACTTAGAATGAGAAAACAGATTGAAAAACGTGTAGTATCATAGTAAAATAAGACTATAAAAGTCAGAAAATAACAGAATCACCTGGAACTTGTGATTCAGAAAAAAGATTGGGGGAATTTATGTGCTAAAATGTGGGAAATTATTTTTGGTTTTTTCTATTGGCGGCGGTTTTGTGTCTTCCTGCGGGCTGCGGGGTAAACTATACCGGGAACCCGGACAATGACAGCACCTCCTGCGGGAATATTACAATGGGGCAGGGAAAATTTGCCTATGCGGACGGGTTTGTCTATTTTACGACGGATTACACGAATATTTATGAGTATGATACCGAAACCGGGAAAATCGTCATTCTGGACGGAAAGAGCGACGACGTGAAAAGTATCTATGTCCAGGATGACTATATTTATTTCGCGTGTAACGGGCTGCGGAGACTGAGCAGAGACGGGAAAAAGGTACAGCAGGTGATGGAACGGGAGGAAGGGTGTATTCAACTGTACGCAGAGGATTCCGACGCGTATTATTTAGCGCCAGGTATTGGGGGAAGCCTGTATCACAGAAATCTGGAGGACGGAGCGGAAACAGAACTGCTGAAAGATATACTTGCGTATTATGTGGATGATACGAATCTATATGCGGTTGCGGATAAAGACGAGATACCCTGCCTGTTTGTGGGAGATAGGGAAAAACTGGATTTATCCGTTCAGGAATTATCCTTTAAGAAGAAAAAGGCCCTGCAAGAGGTGTCCTGCCGGTTTGCGGAGGGGATTACGGCCCTCCTGGGGCCTAACGGCGCCGGGAAAAGTACGCTGATAAACATTCTCTCCACGCTGATTTCCCCGGATGAGGGCAGCGTTACCTGGGATGGCCGGGATATACGGGAGCAGAAGGAAGAGTATCTGGGAGATATCAGCGTCCAGTTTCAGAATCAGCCCATGCAGAAAAATTATACGGCATTGGAATATCTGGATTTCTGCGGCGCGTTGAAGGGCATGAAGAAGCAGGAGATCCGCAGGCAGGCGGAGGAACTTTTGAACTATTTTGGGCTGGAGGGGGAGCGAAAGAAAAAAATCGCCGCCTTTTCCGGCGGAATGCGCCAGCGCCTGGCCCTCTGCGGCACCTTCCTGGGCAATCCCAGGCTGATATTTCTGGACGAGCCCAGCGCCGGGCTGGATATCTATGAGCGGGAGGAGCTGAAGCGGCTGTTGTGTGAGAGAAAGAAGCAGTGCGTCATTCTCATTTCCACCCACATTGTGCCTGACATAGAAAATATCGCCGACCATATCATTTTACTGAGCGGCGGGAAAATTCACTCCAGCGGTTCCCAGGAGGCATTGATTCAGAGAATTGAGGGCCATATCTGGGAACTGTCGGAGGAAACTGACCTTCCGGAGACGGCAAAGGTGTATCACTCGGACGGAAAGAGCCTGTGTTATTCCCCGGAGAAGCCATGCCAGGGGGCGGTTTTGAAACCCGCGGACTTGACGGATGTTTATTTTGCTTGTTTACGGGCGAGGAGATGAGCGTATGGCAGGGGTTTTATTCAAAAAACAATGGAAAATGGCGGCGCTTCTGCTTTTATTTTTCTTTCTCATTCTCGTTGTGAGAAACGGCATAGAGTCAGAATATGAGCTGCGTTATCACAGCTATTGATTTTGCACAAAACAAAGAAGGGATTCTGCCTGGGGCGCAGCCGTCCCATTACCTGGAACTGCTGGATTTTTATGGGGATTTAGAGAGGCCCTCCCTCCTGGATGGCAGGCTCCTGGAACGTTATTTCGCGTTGCAGGAGCTGAATCTCCCGGTGCTGGCCGCCGCTGCCCTGGCCGCTGTTTACTGGGGCAGGCATTATGAGCTGGACCTCTATAAATACACCCGCACCACGAAAAAGGGAGGAAGCTACCAGCGTACCGTGCGGCTTGTTATTTTTACTGTCAGTTATGGGATACTGTTTGTGAACGAAGGACTGGATTTTCTGCTCAGCGGCCTGGCTGGGAGCCCGCAGCTTTTGAAAGCTTCTGCCCAGAGCTGGGAGCAGTTTGCCTTTACCCAGGATAATGCCACTGTCCTGGAATGTCTGGCAGTGATATTCATTGGAAAGCTGGCGACTGTTTTTCTGGTCTGTCTCTGTGTGGAGCTGCTGGCCCGCAGGAAAAAGAACCGCAAGGATACCATCATAAATGTGGTGTGCGTTTTGCTGGCGCTGTTTTTTATATGTCAGGCTCTGAAAACCACCCCCTACGTTTCCCTTTTCCAGATTGGAATTGTAAACTGGCAGGATATTATCGAGGGTTCCGTAAAGCTTCTTCCTCTGAAGCTTTCCACCCTGCGGGCCGGGTGTCTGATAAGCTGTGCAGTGGGGCTTATGGCTGGGATTGTCGGGATGGTTCATGGCAGGAAAATACGAGAGCGTTAATTTCGACGGTAAGTACCATGGTTTTAAAAGGTCTGAAAAAGAAAATCCGGTGCTTGCCATGCTATGTGGAATGGGCTATACTATAGTAAACGACAAATAAATTTGCCGTTTACTATAGCCCTCCGGGGGATGCGCACTATTTTTGTAAGGAAAATTCTGCGTAAAAAAAAAAAAAAAAT
>CALWLN010000061.1 GCA_944381535.1 uncultured Lachnospiraceae bacterium | reverse complement strand
TCTGTCGAATCTGCTCCTTTGCAATAGCCATAAAAATACTCCTTTTCGATAAGAATTGTCATATCTTAATTCTTGCCAAAAAGGAGCCATTTTCTTCCATAAGACACAAGTTATTTTACACTATCTTACAGAAAGAATAGCATTCTATCTCAAAATGAGAGGCCCTTCTGCATCGGCCTCTCATTTTTATAACATATCATCTTCATTGTCTTTTCCGCCTTTTCACACGCTCTTATATAAACGGGCGTCGGTCCAGCACCAGACGCAGCGGTCTATCCGTCAGAAGCTCTCCTCGGAGGCTCTGCTGTAATTCCGCCAATGCGCAGACAGCACCAAACAGCATATGCAGATCGTTGATTGCGTCATCCTTCTCCCAGTCCACGGTTCGGAAGAATGCTACGTACTCATCCCGAAACCGACGTAATCTATCCCGCACCTCTTCAAACCGATGGGGCGTCTGGCGGGAGGCCCTACTCATGCTGGCATAAGCTCCGGTTCCAATAAAATGCGTCTCTACAGTATGTTTTATGTTGGAAATGATATCTTGAATATTTTCCATGGATTCGCCCCTTTTTCAAATTCATGATTGTTCCATATCCTCCAACACCTCCCGCAGCTGATGCGCCTGGTCCTTCCGGTACAAGGGGAGAATGGCCAGCTTCTTTGTATGCGGGACTCTTCTCTCCCCAGTTTCATTTCCTTCCACTCCTCCGGCTTACAGTCATCCTTCAAACACCAGCCTGTAATAATCGTTATCCACCACCCACTGGGAGGCCTGCAGCTTATACTGCACGATCTGTTTCACGGCCTCCACGTACTCCGCCTGCTCCTCCGCTGTCATGGAAACGCCCTCCGCCGGCGTGAAGGTCTCTGTGAAACGGTTGTAAAAGCCCTTATCCGTCTTCCAGCACCTGGAGGAGAAAATCACCACCGCCGAGGAATCCGACAAAACGTCCACCCCCGCCAGCATGCGGGAATCGTAGGGAAGCCCCAGAAGGTTGGAGACCGTGGGAAGGATATCCACCTGGCCGCACACCTTGTCCACCAGCACCGGCTCCTCCATACTGCCGGACCAGAGAATCAGAGTATTCTTGTAAATGTCAAAATCCGAAATACCGGACTCGTTGATTTTGTCAAGACCTTCGCCGCCGAAGGTCTTCCCAGCCAGTTCCTCTATCACATCCGGGTCATCATAGGGAATGTGGTCAGGGGCAAGGACAAGCAAGGTCTTGTCGGCGATTCCGGCCTCCTCCAGACGCCCAAGGAGATAGGTCAGGCCCTTCTCCAGTTCCAGATTGGCGGCAATATATGCCTTTGTGGTCTCGGAATAGGGCAGATCCGCAACCGCCTCCTGATTGCGGACGGCCATTTTATTTCCCGAAAAATTATAGGGCATATGGCCGCTCAGGGCTAAATAATACACGTTAAAGAGATTCTCACTGTTCAAAAAGGTATCCACCGTCTGCTCCATCAGATACAGATCCGACTGAGGCCAGAGGGCCTTTCCATTGCTGCCTGCCTCCATGGTAAATCCGGTTCCTTTCTGAATCCATTGATACCCTAACTGGGTATGAGAGGCAAGACGGCCGTACATATTCTCGTTGGCATGGAATCCTACGGAATCATATCCAAGGCGGTTCAGCTGCTGGGCAAGGCAAAAACGCATGTCAATGCCGGCGGTTCCCACCCGCTTCATGCTGATATAATTCCCGTTTTTGGGATATAATCCCGTTAGATTGCGAAACTCTCCGCCGGAGGTGCTGGTGTAATGGAGGGGCGAATAGAAATTCGTGAAGACAAATCCCTCGTGGCTCAGCTTATACAACGTCGGAGTCAGTTCCTCATCAATCATGTAACCCGTAAAGCCCTCCGCCGTGATAAAAATCACATTGTAACCCTCAAACATTCCGGTGTACTGATTTTTATTGGTGGGCGTGACACTCTGAAAATACTGGTGGAGCCATTTTACCTCGTCGTTGGGCGCCGAGGAAATCAGTGCGTCAAAATCAACATCCATCACATTGGGAGAGGTATCCACCGGCTCCTCCACCGGTTCTTCCTCATTTTCCTGCCCGGTCGTCCCCTGGACACCGGAAGAGCTGCCATCCCCGGGCATGCCCAAAACCCCTGAGGAACTGAAATCCCCCAGTCCTCCCTGGGCGCCTGTGGAAGCCTGCCCCCCGGAAGCGCCGTTCAAAACCTCATCCAGTCCTTCAAAATTGCCGGCGTCCACTACGCCCCCGGACACGCCGAACAGAGAGTGCTTCACGTCCAACCGCAGCATGGTAAATAGTCCCAGCTGCTCCACCTGGTCCTCCACCTGGGTATCCGTATTGTACAACTCCCCCGGCACAATATCCCCCTTCCAGGGGAACTGGAGAAGCAGCAGTCCGAACAGGTGCGCAATGATCGCAAGGCTTGCCACCAGAACGCTTACGCGCCAGTTCTTCGTCCGGAACCGGAACAGCCTTAACCCCACCACCGACAGGAAGAGCAACGGGAGCAGCATGAGAAAAAGTCCCAAAAGGTTATCCGCAATCCCCTTCAGAATGGCGTCCATATAGTCGGTAAGGCGGTTGCCCGCCGCCGTCTCCGCCGCGCTCAACAGCTGATAGTATTGAGCCAACACGGTTTTGCATACCATCTCAACACAAAAAAGCAGACAAAGGATGACGGTTAGCACGCAGGCAATGACGCGGTTCAGAATTTCCGTCCACACACTGGTAAAGAGGGCGCAGACAAGTCCCACGGCAATGCCAAAGGACAGGAAAACCGGAGCGTATTTCATATTCAGATTCATGTACAGATGAAATACCGTTTCCAGATATACGAACAGCAATGGAAAATATACCAGCGAGCCTATGGTAGCTGCCCGGCCCGCCGGACGATCTGTTTTTTTTGTGGTTTTTGCCTCCACCTCTGTAGTATCGTGAGACGAACTCATTTTTTCTTCCTCCCGTATTTTTCCCACCGAATATGAAAAATATTGCTTTCGTCTCCTATTATATTACATTTTTCATCAAATTGCTACATCATATCCTTAAACAGCGCACTGCTACACGCATCTGACCTCCGATGGTACAGGTAAACAGCGTAAGATCCCATTCATCGCTTAGCATATCTTCAATCGCTGTGGGCTCCAATGTTTCAACTGCCCGAACTTCATAGACAAAGCTGCGGCCTTTTACATCTGTAAATATAATCTGTTCACCAGCCGACAGATTCCTGATCGGGCCAAAATGTGTTCTATAATTATGGCCGGCAATCGTAAAATTCCCGTTATACGCAGAGCCACTGTAGTGACACGGAGCAATCTTCAGATTTGGGTAGCTCCACTCACTTATGATAGGAAGGGACAACCCTAAAGATGGAATATCCAATATGCCAATGTAATAATTCCCCTCAATCTCTGCTGCCGGCATCTCCATATCCGGGTTCACGATATAATCTGGCAGTTCAGTCGTATCCGGTTCCAAACTCCCTGACGATGAACTACCTGCCGTGCTGTTATCCGGTATTTGCTCCCGCAGCGCTGTCAGTACACGATTTACCGATTTCCCGGCGCTGTATTCATCCAACAGATTATATCCGATCAGCAAAAAGGCCGCCGCAACAAACAGCAGCCCCATGACTATAAAAAATGTTCCTCTTTTTCTCTTACCTTTCATGTACATCACCCTGTTTACGCCGCATGACCAGGCCCACCGCCAATAAAAGAAGACCGCTACAGGCAAGAAGCGGCATGGGCCACCATAGCATTCCTGTCTGTGGCAATTTAGAAGGCTGCCCGGGAGGATAGGTATTGGTCAGCACAAAGACATTTCCCTCCTGTGTCATGGTGACCGTGTAGCCGTCCGGTACAACAGTTTCAACAATCTGCCATTTTGAACTGCCGTCCAGCTCCTCCCAGGTATATTCCCAGTTATTCTCCCGGTTTAAGATAGCCGTATCTACAACGTTTCCGTTTTCCAGAAGTTGGACGGTTATCTCCCGGGGCCGCTTTTCTTCGTTGCCATCATCCTCCCAGACCTTTTGCACTTTGCGGCTCGTCGGCAGATCTTCCGTCTCTTCACGGTCAAATTTGCAGGAGACTTCCACATCATAGTTCCATTCACCGCCTGCGGCCGGTCCGGGAATGGATACCAGCACAGGCTGCGGCATATAGACAACCGTTCCGTCCACATATTGTCCGCCTGACACCAGATAAAGGCCCGTAGATAGCCCGGTGATCCGGAAACTCCCGTTCTGTCCTGTCTGCCGGGTCAAAAGAGGTGTGATCTTGTCACGGGCCACATAGGCATCCAGCGTCTGCGCCAACGCCCGCCAGCCGGAGCTGTCCAGGTCCTCCAGACGGACCGGATACTGGGCAAAATCGCCCTCAAGCGTATAGGTCCCGTCATCTGAAATACCGGCAACACGATAAACGGAAAATGATACGTCCAAAAAGCCTGTCCCATTCTCACTAAAATAGAAGTTCAGAGACCCTTCCTGCCCGGTGTCAATAACTCCGCGGGCAAATGCGGTCCCTGTCATCCAGGAGGTTCCAAACCAGAGGCAGAGCAGTATCATTCCACACCGTTTTAAGATCGCTTTGGTCTTCATCTATCCATCACCTCTTTCACCCCTTTCCTTTTTTCTTTCTTCTTCCCAATGGACGCAGCACCATTACCAAAATAACAATGATCAGGATGGGAACTGCAATGACTGGCGCCACATAACGGGAATCGATCATCATGGCGTCCGCCGTGATTCGCAGTACCCCCGCTGTTTCCTGATTTTCCACGCGATGTCCCCGCACCAGCAGACGGTGGGAATTCACCCCGTAAGGCGCGCATGTGACCAGGGTACGAAGATCCTGCCCCTCTTCGATTGTCAGCAAAGAGGTGTCGTCAGGCTCTACAATGCGGATTTGATCGACTTCATAGGTCAGCGTCTCATCCAGCACCAGCAAAGTAAACGTATCCCCCTCCGAGAGCTGGTCGATGTCCGTAAACAACCGGGCGGAAGGCAATCCACGGTGTCCTGAAATAACGCAATGCGTACTCGGCCCTCCTATCGGCAGGGACGATCCCTCAATATGGCCAATGGCTGTCTGAAGTACCTCTTCGCTGGTTCCATGGTAGATTGGCAACGTAACATCGATGCTGGGAATCTCTATATATCCCATGATTCCATTTTCAGAGATATTGAGTAGTTGCCCGTAATATTGCTGTTCCTCTGCGTCCGGGAAGAAACGGTTTCCATTTTCTAACAGTGAGGCGTTATAACTCTGTGCCTCCTCCCATAAAGCGTCGTAAGTGCTGTCGTCCAATTTTGTTACATCATCCATGTAGGTGGCGATCGCCTGTGACTGATGCATCGAATTCCAGTAATCGGCAACGAGCGGATACAGCAGTAAGGACAGCCCTGCAAGAAGCACAGCGACCAACAGTATAACAATGATTCTGTTTTTTTTAGATGCTTTATTCGTCATTGTTGATGGCTCTCATGCGGAAACGGACAATCAGAAGGATTCCTGCGCCGACAACCAGCAAACCACCAATGACATAAAACAACGTAGTACCCATGCCACCCGTCTCAGGGAGTGTAGAACCCTGGTTATTGGTCACCTGAATGGCAACCGCGCCGTTATTCACATTACCGGTTCCATCCGCGAGATTCTCTTCTCCCATCTGGGTCTGAACTGTCAGGGCAGTGAGGGCCTGGGCGGCGGTACCGTTCCAGGTCTGGCCATTGGCAGTGGTGGCGGCAATGGTAACCTTCAATTCATGCTCCAACAGGTTGTAGCTGTTTGGGGCCTTGATCTCCAGGAGATAATAGGTTCCATCATCCAGTCCGGATACACCAAAGGTACCATCTGCAGCGGATGTCATAATAACGCTTGTATCAGCATTTAATGTTTCCCATGCTTCGTAGGGGATCTCTGCATACTTCGTGCTATCATACCCTTCTGGCAACTGAACCCAGCCAACCAGCTTTCCGTTCTCAATATGAGCTACCCGGGTATGCCCACCGTTAAACAGCACGAACTGGGCTCCCTCCAGCTTCGTCTCCACATTCGCGCCGTCCACCTTGGTGCCATCCAGCTCATAGGTAAAGACAATGACGGTATCCTCCGCAGTGCGACCAAGCCCCTCTCCATTGGGATTGTTAGAAAACTCCAGATATACACGGTTGGGATTGCCTTCCAAACCAATCTCAGCGTTTGCGTTGAGTGTAGCGTCATAGGTCACAATGACGTAATTCCGGTTTCCTTCGTCGATATAGGGGGCGGTCTTCAAATCATCGAAAGCAATGGAGAAGCTGCCGCCGCCGTTCGCGCCTACGTTTTCAGTGTTGAGGGTATAATCCTCTCCCTCAGTCAACGGTACATAATCGTGTACTTCATCATTTCTGTTCACCGCAATGTACACGTTGATGGTTCCTTCCTGAAGGGTCAGGCCATTAGACAATATATCGGTGAAGATGTACTCATAGGTGTCATAGGCGGACATATCCGGGATAGAGCCAATGAGCTTAAAGGGCACCGAATCTCCAATGTCCCAGTCGGCCACATCATTGTAGGTGGTCCCATATCCGTCATCCTGCTGATAGTCCTCCTCCGAAACCTTCTTCTCTACGGTGGGGATATCGCTGTCCTTAGGCTCCATGGTCACGTTGCCCAGCACCTGGACAATGTACTCTGTCGCGGCATCGGCGTCACCCTCTAAGGAGCCGTCCTGATCCTTCACCAGATAGTAGCCGGCGGCGAGGTTGTCTATGACATAATTTCCCTCTGCGGGCGCATTAGCGGTGCCCGCAACAGCAGTAAGATGCTCCGCGGCTATTTCGGCAAACGCAGCGGCGTCAGCGGCGTTGGCTCCCTCAATTCCAAGGGTCTCGGCTACGTCAGCGGCAGTTTCGCACCGGCCATACTTCTCGGCATCAGCAGCTTTCAGTGCCGCAAGAAGCGTGGTGCCATTCACTCCATTTCCCCAGATGATGTTTGAGAGGATGGGGCCTTCCACATTGCCTTCCTGTCCGGCGTCGCTGGCTACATCGCCGGCGAAGATCTGGTATGCTTCGTAGGTGTGTCCCTCTTTGTCGTTCTGGATAGTGATGGAATAAGCGCCGGCAGCAAAGGCCGAAACGGCAAACACCATCACCATCGTCAGTGAAAGCAGGATTGCTGATAATCTTTTGATTTTTTTCATCGTTTGTTTCTCCTTTCAGTTTTTAAATATCTTCTTAAATAGTAAAATTAAGTTACCGCATTGTTTCGTTGCTCAGCAAGTATGTCCTCCTCTCTGGTTTTTTCGCTTACTATATATGTATCCAACGCCGGACGCTCCCACAAGGAGCAGCCCTGCGATTACAAAGAAAATTGTTCCGGTCCCGCCGGTTTCCGGCAGGACAAAACGGACGATTTTCGTGTTGATGATCCTGATCTCACCTTGTTCGATTCCCGTGTCCGCATTGCCATCGTTTGGATAACGATAGGAAACTTCATAGGCATCCATATCCGTACCGTCACCAATGGCGGTCTCTTCCACAGAATAGGTATAGTAGTTTCCATTGTCATCTTTCCGTGGCAGATTTTCCCAGGTATATTTCCAATCACCGTTTTCATCCGGCAAAACAGTAATCGCATCGCCATATACTGTCTTTGTCCCGCCAACATGCTGATATAGGGTAAGTGTAATGCTCTCCGGCAGTTCCGCCCCTGGGGATTCCTCCCCGTTCATATCCAGCCATTGCTTGGTGACTGTAATCGTAGTGGTAGTAGGTTCGTTGGCGATAGAATCCGTCTTACTCTCACCGAAGGGAATGAAGATGACTTCATCCCATGTCACCTTTTCTTCCTCTAAGACATCGGCCATAAGCGCGGCGGTCTCTTCCTCTGTCTTACCATCCTCGCCCCAAACATAGTACCTGGGTGTGGGATCCAGCTCATATCCGTCGATGCTCCGAAATTCCGTCAGACGGTAGAGGGTGTTATAGTAGGAACCATTTCCATCCGCTTCCTCCAGGAAGTTCAGGATAATGGCGCCCTCCACTCCGTCACCGCCGGTAATGTAATGCTTCCCTCCGTCCTCAGCTTCTTCTCCCTTTGCCGTCAGATCGGTCCGAACCCAGTTGTAGCTTCCATCACCCTGTTTCTCATATCGGAACAGGTCGAAAAGCACACCCTGCAGCAGGTTTGAAACATCTTTCCCGCCGTATTTATAGATGGTAAGAGTGGCCTTGTTCACCTGAGCCCCGGAGTCCTGGGCCTGAATGATAATGTTATCCCCGGCAGAGATGACCGCCCGACCCATCAGGGCAGCCGTATTGCTCACAGGAAGTTCCTCCAGGGCACTGGTTCCCTGGTCAATCTCATAGGCATACACCACGACGCAGGCCATCTCATCCGGCAGGGTGAAGGTATAGGCGTTAGCGGCTCCTTCTGTTTGAACCACTTCAAATCCGTTAAACTCCTCATCCGTTACTTCCGCGCCTAAGTAATGCCCGTCTTCGTTTTGAGCATCATAGTGGTACAGTCCGATGGTTTCCGGACGCAGGGTGGCCGAGGCACCGGCGGGAACCGTAAGGCTATCCTGCAATTCCAGGTTATCGCTTTCCGGGTGTAAGTCTCGTCCCTGGGGGTTGACCACCACATAGTAGTAGACCAGGGTATCCCCGTTTTCATTGGTCTGGTAACTGGCCTTTTTCAGCGTAGGCTCGCTGTTGGTAACATGGGCCTCAGTGGAATCCTCGTCAACACTCGTCCATTCCACGGTATTGGTGTAGGTGTAGGTTTCTCCCTCCCCCAGTTCCGCCAGCGCCTCATCGCCGCTCACGTCAATGGAGTAGTACAGGCCGATGACGCAATCCTGAAACTCATCTAAATCGTACAGTTTGTAATTGCCCCAATATTTACCATTATTATCAATATGCTGACCCCAGATTTTCGCGGTTCCGATCAGTTCCCCAGTAGCAGCGTCATAGATCCGCAAATTTTGATCAAAAGCGATTTTCCCATCAAACTTCCGCAAGAGGTCATCATGGAACTCTATTACATCTCCATAATTATAGAACAGAATACGGTAATAAAGCTTGCCGCCGGTATCTCCCAAGTCGATGTCTACCGGGCCGTCCACATAGACGTCGGAATCCAGGTCGAAATCATCGCCGCTAGGGGACATGCCGGTGTTGCTGACCTGCTTATTCAACTGTTCATAAAAAGCAGTTTGCAATCCTGTTTGCACTGTATTCCCCAATATTGCGCCCACATTGTCGATCTTCACCAGCCTTCCATCCGTTACTCCCTGACGATCCAACAAAGTTCGATAACTGATATATAGGCGCTGGCCGCCTTCTAACTTCGCCCGGGATGCTTCTGTAAAGGTAACACAGAACAGCGCGATAGGTTTATTGGTATCTGCCGCATCCGTAACCTGGGTCAAGTCCTGCCCGAAAATTGATACTGTATCTTCCCAAGCCGCGGAAAATGTGTCGTAGTGGGGCATATCCTCCACATACACAACGCTGACGACATAGTCCGTTCCCCAGATCAGTTCCTCCCCCGCCGCATTTTGAATACACAGCGTATTCCGCAACGTCTCAAGCGTAGTATAGTGGCTGCCCTGAATAAACTGTCCGCTCTCATCGTAATAAGCGTCCGGAATCCAATCCATGTACCGGATAATATCCAGACCGCTTCCCGCGGATTCCTCATAATCTGCCGGAACCGAAAGGTCAGATGGGTAGCTGATGGTAGACTGCCAATCTATCGTTCCAACATCTGTCCCAGTGTTCAGATCGGAACCGGTACTGCTCTTCACCAAGCCGTAGCCAGCCTCCGGCACCAGGCCGCTCCAATTCACGGTTATAGAATACTTGTCCAGCCGGGCGGTGTTCGTAAAGGCAATTTGTTCCCCTAATGCCACGCCCTCCGGGAAAGGCGTTTCATAGCTGATCTGATAAACCCAGTTGGAAGAGAGACCCTCCGGCCAATCATCTGCCGCCGGGAATCGAACCGTCATGACGCCATTCTCAAATGTGATCAACCCCTCAAAGTCATCCGTCACATCGCCCTGCGACACTTGCTGTCCGGCGGCATTGATTGCGTAAGCCGTCACACGGAGATTTTCAATAGCTGTCAGATCGTAGGATGTCTCAGCCCCGTTGAGCGTATATGTCATCTCGTCCCGGAATTCCAGGCCACTCAGGTCCCTGCCGTCCTCATTCAGAGTAACCGTCCAGCTCACATTTCCGGTACCCTCATTGGTGTCGGCCTCCTTATGCACCATGCGCCTGCTGACCTCCACGGTGGCATTGGCGGAAACCGTCTGAGAGTCATCTTCGGCGGTGGCTGTGTTCGGTACCGCTATATAACCATTGGGAATGTTCACTTCTCCTTGCAGCCTAGCAGTATAGTAGATATCATAAGCCTCGTTTTCTCCCAGTGCCGGAAGACCGGTAATGGTGAAGCTGCTGGTGGCATCGTCGCCTGTCCCGGTTTGCCGCGTATATGTGATCTCGTAGTCAGTCATTTCTGTTCTGGTAGGATTTCCACCTACATCCAGCGCCATTTTATAAATCACGATATTGTCTTCATCATAGATAACGCAGCCATCGGAGGGATCATGGGTGAATTGATCATGGATGGTGATCGGGCCGTCGCTGCCGTCAGAACCTGTGTTGGTATAGACTGATAGGTTATAGATCAACTGCTCCGGTTCTGTGTCCAGTCCCAATTCTCCATAATTTCCCGCAGCCTCTTCGTCACGTATATAGAAGCCAACCTTCCCTATGTTGAGACTGTATTGCTTCTCCTCGGGCACTACGGTGATGGTTCCTCCGTCACCGCCAAATTGGATCTCCTGGTCCTCATCCAGCTCCGCCAGGGCAATAGAACCCTGGAAATGAAGGTTGCCGGAAAAAGCTTCGCCATTGGCAAAAGCTTCGTCAAAGGTGATACTGATCAATCCCTCTGTAGAAATACTGTAAGTGCCGGCTCTCTGCCCGCTTTCCAGATATACATCTCCCGTCTCATTCTGGTCTAACGCAATTCCATCGGGGAGTTGATAGTGCATATTCCGCTGGGTCTCATTGATCACCCCCTGGGGGATGGCATAGCGGATAGTGACCCGGATGGTGTCGCCATCTGTAAAGGTGTCACTCTGAGTCCATTGCCCGCCCTGCTGCCGCTCCACCGTGACACTGGTGATATCCCCTGTAAAATCATAGCTCTCTGTTTCCTCTTGAGTCACAGCAACGGTCATGGCCTGCGTCTGAGGATCGTTTTCCATGGTGATGGCTGGCAAAATCATCGCAGCGCCTGTCACCACAACCGCTGCCGCTGCCAGGATAGCCGTTAGTTTATACCAGCGCTTCCGCTGCTTATGTTCCCGTATATATTCCTGGATCTTATCTTTCCAGCCCATTGCTTTCATGGAAAACCTCCTTTCCAAATATTATCCGATCATCCCTAATTCATTTAACGGCCAGATCCGGAAGACCAGTTTTCCAACGATCTGCTCCTCCGAAACACATCCTACCTGGCTGTTGCGCGAGTCACTGGAAACGCTCCGATGGTCCCCCATGACGAAATATCTGCCTTCCGGAACCTGATAGGGCAGTTCGATATCGCATTCCCCAAGCGCGGTTTCCTCCAAGTAGGGTTCACTGAGAGGTTCCTCATTAATGTATACATTGCCTGCTTCATCGATATCGATCCATTCCCCGGGCAATCCAATGACACGTTTCACCAGGATTTTATTGTTGTAGTAAAACGCAATGATATCACCGCGTTCATAATTCCCATTCCTTACCGATACCACTACATTCCCATCCACCAGGGCCGGCGTCATGGAAGTACCGTAAATTCGCAGCACAGGAAGTAAAAAATTGGAAATGAGCACAACCACAGCCGCAATCACCACCAGCGCCGCGATGGTACTCCGCAGTAAGTGCCTGTACTGCTTTTTGTATGTGTCGCGTTTCAGCTCTTCTTCCAGCTGTTCTATCTGTGGTGTCGAGGAAGATGGCTTTTTCTCCTGGTGCGTTTTCCTTTGTTTCTTATCAGTGCCCTTTCTATTCCTTCCCCGGTTTCTTTCCCGCTCCAGCTCCGCTTCCAGCTGCTCCAGAGTAGGCATAGAGGAAATTGGTTTTCGTTTCATACCGATGTCCCCGCTTATACCGGTCTATTGGGGATACTGAAATTCAGCAGTTTTTTCAGCTCCTCGTGATTTTCATAGAATGACTGCAAGCGGCGGGAAACTTCTATCCAGTAGCCTTCCGATTTCTGTCTTGCCTCCGCTTCCATGGTTTCACACTTCTTTTTGCAGGCAGACTCCATTTCCACACATTTTGCCTCTGCTTCTCTGAGCCGGCGCTCCACCTCAGCCTGGTTCTCCGCGTTGCGGCGGGCGCAGATAGCTGCCTGTCGTTCGCTGAGGCTGCGGATATTGTCGATATACTGTTGGCTTGCTGCCTGTGCCGCTTCAAAGACCCCATTGATCTGGAGCGCAGCCACTGCAATGGATCCCGCCTCGTCGATTGCGATCTCTCTGGACCGCAGCGTCTCCCGGGCCTGTTCCAGTTCTTCTTTCAATGTGGCGATTTCTTTTTCATATTCAGCTTTCAGAAACTCCCGGTCTTTCTCATGCTCGGACTTCAAAAACTCCAAATCCTTTTCGTATTGCGCTTTACAGGTCTCCATCTCTTTTCCCTGCTCGATCATGATTTCCAAAAGCTCTTTTCTGCCTAAGCCGCGCAGTTCTCGCTCTGTCATTGATACACCGCCTTCCTCTTGTTCTGCTTGTTGGGAACAGCACCGACCAAAGGGGACTTGCTCATTTTTCTGAAGGATATAGCATTCTGTTCTCGGATGGAAGCTATGAATTCTTTCAACCAGCTCCTGTCCGGTCATCTCTGCCAAAACTTCCCTGGTAAATACCACATCCACATCGTGATACATGGCAAATTTGATCGCGTCATCCGCGCTACTATACAGGGATACCATAATGGCAAGCTGCTGATCGGTCAAACGTTTTGTTTCCCGTTCCAGCGCTTCTTTGTCGCTATCAACCAGCAGAATTGTCATAACATCTCCCCCTCTTCACTTGCTTTTCCGGATTCAGTATAACATTCGGAGCGCAACAAAAACGCAACAAATCCACTTGTCATATTGCACAAAAAACAGCGTCTCTGCAGACGCCGTTTTTTATTTTTCCATTTTTGTTGTTTAAATCCCATGGATTCCAAGCTCGGCATTGCGAATTTCTGCCCAGCTGTAAGACACCATATAATCATTTTGGAATGCGTTGATCGCTACGGGATCCCCCTGTAAAAACCGATAGTAATCGCAGTCGAATTTTTCCGGAATGACTGCATAGCTATTGCGGCTTTTTAATAAGATCTCGTCCGCATTCACTTTTTTCAGCGTACCGATCATTTCATGCGCGATCGTGCGGAAATACGACTTTCCGGAAAGGGTATCTTTTGCGTCTTCAAATAAAACCGCATAGGCTTCTCCGGTTGTAACGGATAACCCCCGGCGGTCTACAAGATATGCCAATAGTTCCTTTGATTTGGCGCGTCCAAACCGAATCAGTTGGCCGTCTACATAAACGTCAAATCCGCCAAAAGTTCTTATCTCAATACGTCTGTCTGTGGGGCGGTCCTTATAGATAAATGTGAGTTCCCGATTGACCGCCTCCTCTGTAACCGGTTTTAACAGGTATCCGGTAGCATGCATAGCAAATGCGTCTAATGCGTATTGAGAGTATCCGGTAACAAAAATGATGTGCGTATCCGGCTTGATCTTCTTTAGCTGTACCGCCAGCTCTAATCCGTTCATGCCTCCCGTCTGAATATCCAGAAAAGCCACATCCACCGGGTGCGATTTTGCCGTTTCCAGCGCGTCATCCGGCCATGTATGGGGAAAAATTGTAGCATCCGGGCAAATTCGCTTCAGAACAGATACCAATTCTTTAAGTTGAAAAAATTCATCATCCGTCACCAAAAAGTTCATATATCAACACCTCATGCCCAGGGGATGCGGATCGTAGCGATTGTCCCCTGGCCGCTGCTTGCTATCTCCAGGCTGCCATCCACCATTTCTTCCAAACGGCTGCGGACATTATCAATTCCAATATGGGTATGCTCACCCAGTGAGGCACGTTCTTTCGCTTTTTCTATTCCAATCCCGTTATCCGAAATCGTCACCACAGCGTACTCATCCGTTTCTTCGGTTCGGATAATAACCGTACCTCCACTCCTCCTGTTAAGTATGCCGTGCTGCACCGCATTTTCCACCAAGGGCTGGAGCGTAAGGGGAGGTATCAAAAAATCTTCGGTCTTAATTTGGTAAATGACCTGAAGCTTATCTCCAAACCGCTGTTGTTCCAGATATAAGTAGTTTGTCACATAATTTAATTCCGTTGCGAAAGCAATTGGCTCACGGTTTTTCAGACTTTCCATATTTCCGCGCAAAAATTCCGAGAACCTCTTTATCGCCTTCCTTGCCGTCTCCGGATCACTCTCGCATAAATGATAGATCACACCTAGAGAATTGTACAAGAAGTGCGGCTGAATCTGGCTAAGCATGATATCGATCCTCCGCTCAGACAACTCTTTTTCCTGTTCCATCATTGTTACCTCATGCTCAAATTGTACGTTCATGAGTGTAATCAAAGTAGCAACGGTGACCCCCGCATTGACAATCGCAATCCCCCGCATGACCATCTGCGCCGCGCCGCAGCCCAGCGGGATAATAATATATAAAAGGAAAAACACGACTTCACGCATGCGCAGTTTTTTCCGGTTAATGATGACTAACGCCAGGAAGAGCAGATAGCAAAGCAGCGGTACAAGCTGTGAAACCAGGAACAAAGGTCCCCGCTGGTATCCGGCATCCGTTATATAAAAGATGGAACCGGTAAAGGGGCTGATCACCGCAAAGACAATCTGAACACCGCACAAAATCAAGGTATAAAGCTGACAGATTTTTTTCGCCTGGCCTGATACCTGCAGGTATTCCATGACATACCGTATGAAAAAATATAGAATAAAAGCAGAAGCTGCATAGTAAAGCGCTGTAGCGGCCGATAAAACCAGCTTTTCCGATGTCCCTACAGTGGTGGGTAATATCCAATCCGGAAGATCGCCCAAGATCATGACAATATTAGAAATACAAACACCCAAAAAGAATTGGTTTAGCCTTTGGCGGTACCGGTGATTGCTAACCAGGTAAACGATTGGCTGTATGGATAAAATAACGCAAAAAAAATCCAACGCAATATTGACATATCTCAGATCGTCCACACAGCTTCACCTCGTCTTCCCTAAGATCAAACAACTATTCACCGGCTTTGCCACGACCGAAAAATCAGGAAATTTCGGTCGCTCCTTTATACATATTTTTTATAGCGTTTTAGCGGATATTTAAGCTGCGCATGATGAAATGACCGCCAAAACAAACCTTGACTTATTATACACCGTCTGAACGAAAATGTCTACTTTTTCCTGTCAGAAAAACAGTTTTGTTGGTCATGTGCCCATCTAAGAAATGTATCTTGCGCTATATTTAACTCTCTCGCCGCTTGCCTGGAACTAATTTCTCTTTTTTCCCACTTTGCCTTTAGCGCAGAAAAATTCTCCGGGATTGGTTTTCGCGGCCGGCCGAACCGTACGCCCCGCAGCTTAGCCGCCGTAATACCTTCCATCTGACGCTGATGAATACTTTCCCGCTCGGTTTGTGCTACATAGGAAAGAATTTGTAGAACGAGGTCTGCCACAAAAGTACCGGTTAAATCCTTTCCTGTTTGTCGTGTGTCCAGAAGTGGCATATCCAAAACCACAATATTTGCCCGTTTTTCTTTTGTGATGATCTGCCATTGGTTTAGGATTTCCTCATAATTTCGCCCCAGACGGTCAATCGACTTCACTACAAGAATGTCTCCCTGTTTTAGCTTACGCAGCAATTTCTGGTATTGTGGACGGTTAAAATCCTTTCCACTTAGCTTATCCATAAAAATGTGATTCTCAGGTACAGGAAAGCTGCGTAAGGCAATCATCTGACGCTCCTCACATTGTTCCTTCGTAGATACACGCATGTATCCGAATACTGTTGGTTCCATAAACCGTTCCTCCTCTATTTTAGGTGTTTTCTATCATTATTTTAATCGGAGGAGGATATTTTCCCCAGAAGATTTATTTAAAATACATCCCGATCTTCTACGAACCGGACAATCAATTCGGAGACGGTTCCCACGCAAAAAAAAGCAGGAAACCTCTAAGAGATTTCCTGCCAGAAACTATTTAGCCTTTTGTTTCTTCAGAAGCATGCCGCACGCAATTACTGCCGCGCAAAATACCAGTATGAAATACCATAGATTTTCAAATTGAAATCCATGATCCAACATCAGCCGGTATCCCCAGGAAGCGGGGAAGATCCGTCCCACATTTTCAAGAAAATCCGGCAGCAAGTCAGCGGGAAACATGATCCCCGAAAGCATGATAGAGGGTAAAAACACAAGCTGGGCGATCATCGTCAGTTTCGCCTGATTTTTTACGATCAGCCCTAATATGCTCCCAATACTCAGCGATACCATAATGTATATGGCAAGGGCAGGAAAGAACCCGGCGAAATGTATCGGTAAAGCCGCTTCAAACAACACCGGGGCAAGCAGCAGTATCACTATACAGGTAAGCATCAAATGGATAAATGCCGAGAGAAACATCGTGGCTAACCCTAAGTATAGCGGCACTCCATTTGCCTTATAAACCTTTTTGATATCACTTGCGTAAGTTTCAACCAGCGATGGCGGCAATCCGATAAACGCGCCCATTGAAACGCTCATCACGATCATGGATTGTATCAGTGTACTTCTCATTTCAGGCATAACAGAGGTAAAAATACCTCCCATAAGAAGGAAGAATATCAGCGGAACGATATAGCAGGTAACTAACAAAGATTTACTTCTTATATCCAATTTCCACTGTAACACCACGCCATACAAAAAACCACTCATTCTTCCGCCCTCCTTGCCATTTCGATAAAATGCTGTTCCAGTGTGCCTCGGTCAACTTTGATATCCAATACATGGGCTCCTTTGCGTTTTAACTCCCCCAGTAAGGAGAGCAAGGTATCTTCTATATTGTCCGTTTCAAAAGTATTGTTTCCCTGCTGCGTTTTGATATGGATAAAGTATTTTTTCCCAACTTTATCAGTCAGTTCCGAAGCTGTACCGCAAAAGACAATATTTCCGTCATTCAAAATCGCGATACGGTCACATAAGGTTTCTACTTCCGCCATATCATGGCTTGCTAAAACAATCGTTTTCCCTCGGGATTTCAGTTTCCGGATTTGTTCGTGCAGTGACAGCCTGCCTTCCACATCGAGCCCCGCCGTTGGCTCATCCAGAAAAATGATATCCGGATCACTGATCAGCGCAAGCGCAAGGTGCAGCCGCCTTTTTTGCCCCGTTGATAGCTGAAAATATTGTTTCTTTTCCATTTCTTTTATGCTGAGAGCATCAAGCATACCGTAGTCGGGCTTTGCCTTATTCCATTTGGCAAACAATTTTACCGCTTCCATTGGCTTGATGTGGGCAGACAACGACGCGGACTGTAACTGAATCCCCATTTTCCCATTCACAGCAACCATGCCGCTGTCATATTTTCTCAAACCTTCCATACATTCGAGAGCAGTTGTTTTTCCTGCTCCGTTTACGCCAAGCAAGGCAAAAATCTCTCCCGCCTTAATTTGAAGATCAAGTCCTTTGAGGACCCCATGACTTCCATAATTTTTCTTTAACCCACGAACTTGTATGGCATTACTCATTTTTCGCTCCCTTCCTCATTTCCCGCTGTTCTCCACATCCTTCTGCTCCCTCATACGGTCCAGGGCCTCCTGCAGCCGCCGGTTCTCCAGCCGGGTCTTTACCACACTGATTCCCAGGCTCCCGCCGAAGCACAGAAGGAAACAGAGCAGAAACATTACCCAGGGCTGCCACATGTTGATCGGGAACCAGTCAAAAACCACAATGAAGCCGCTCATCACCGCCAGGATGGACAGCACCATCAGCAGGGTGCGTCCAATCACCGGCAGCTTTTTTATGAAGCAATCCGTAAAAAAGAAAAACTGTAGAAATACGATAATCACCGACAACAGCAGAAATTCCGCCATGACGGCCAGAGAAATCCCCTCTTTCCCCAGAACAAAAAAACCGGAAACCTCCCGGGCCATCTCCCCAAAGAGTCCCACAAACACCATCATACAAACCATGGTAAATCCGAAAATGCACAGCACCTGCGCCCCGTAATCCAGTATACTTTTTCTCTCTTCCATCTATCTCACACCTAACCTTTCCTTCACCTTAGCCACATACTGACGGGAAATAACCAGCTGCTCCCCGTTATCCATGGTAGCCCGGATACGCCGGTCAATCTCCGACTTTAAAGAAGCCACATGATTCCAGTTGATGATACAGGATTTGTTGATACGGAGAAATCCCCGGTCCTCCAGTTGTTCCTCCAGTTCATACAGGTGCAGGCCCGTCTCATAGACTGCGTCCTTTGTATAGAGAAATGTTTTTCGCTCCACCGTGTCAATGTAGAGCACCTGGGCCGCGTCTATCAGATGGGTCTCCCCGTCTCTTTGGCCCGTCAGCTGCATATCCAGGATCCGCAGCATGGCGATGACCCGCTCCAGCTCCGGCGTCAGCCCGTTACAGCGGATGGAAATTTCCATTTCCTTATTCTTACTGCCCGAATCGATGTTTATCTTCACACTCTCTGCTCCTTTGCCGGTTTCAAATTTATTTGTCGTTTACTATAGTTTTCTCTACTATAGCAAAATCCCCTTGACGCTTCAAGGGGATTTCTCCTTAGTTGCCGGATGTCGGTTGTAAGTTGCCAAAAGGGACATTTTCACCTGCCACAAGGCAGAATGATACATTTTTCGGCAGTAATGTCTGTATTTTCAAAAAAGGCCCTTAACAGCAAAAAATAAAACAGGCACCGCCAGCGCCGGCAGCATATTAAGGGTCTTACAGTCCTTGATCTTCAAAATCCCAAGGCCGGAGCCCGCAATGAGAAATCCGCCCACGATACAAAGCTCCGCCACCATATCCTCCGAAAAAAAGCTTCCGGACAGATAACGGGCCACCAGATAGATGGCGCCCTGCCAGCAGAACAGCACCGGAGCGGCCAGGGCCATGCCAATCCCGTAGGTGGAGGCAAGCACCGTAGAGGTCACAAAATCCAGGGTTGCATTGGTAAACAGATAGGTGTGGTCTCCGTTCACCGCGCTCATCACCGGTCCCAGAATGGACAGACTGCCGATACAGTAAAGAAGAATTCCCGTGGACAGTCCCTGGCCCAGATTGGATTTGGAAAATTTCCTCACCAGACCCTGGAATCTGCCGTCGATATTCAACAGAGTTCCCAGCAGGCTGCCCAAAGCCAGACTTACAATAAACAGCACCGGATATTTGCTGTCCGGCATGTTACTGACCACCGCGTTTATCCCTAAGCCGGTGGCGGCCAGGCCCATGGCGGTATAGAGGGCGTTCTGATATTTTTCCTTGATATTTTTTCTTAGCAAGCTTCCAACCAGGCTCCCGGCCAGGATGGTTCCGGTGTTTACAATGGTTCCTATCATGTGATTGCTCCTTACGACCTGTCTTTCTGTAATATTTTCTCTTTTTCTTCGTCTGTCCGCTTATTTTCTGTCAGGAAATTCCTTTTCCCAGCTTCCGATACACCGTGAAATACATGGTGAAAAAGCTGGCCAGCCCGCCGATGGCATTGGAGATGGGCTCCGCCACAAAGACGCCGTCAACGCCCAGCCCCAGTCTGGGCAGCAACAAGGTCAGCGGCACCACAATAAATGCCTTCCGCAGCAGGGAAAAGAAAATGGCCTGTTTGGAATATCCCAGTGCCGTAAAAGTGGACTGACCGGAAAACTGAAAAGCCATAAAAAAGAAACCGAAGAAATATAGCTTTAACGCTCCCACGCCCGCCTCCAGAAATGCCTTCTCCGTGGTAAAGATAGAGAGCAGCGCCCTGGGGCTTGTGATCACCACCAGCCAGGCCAGCAGGGTGTAGGCGATGCCCAGTATCGCCGTAAAGCGGATTCCCTGTTTGATGCGCTCAAACCGTTTTGCCCCGTAATCGTAGCCCAGCACCGGCTGGGAACCACTGGTGAGGCCGCTGACCGGCAGAGACAGAATATCCCGCACCGAGTTGATGATCGTCATGGTACCCACATACAGGTCTCCGCCGTAGATTTTCAGGGTGGCATTGCAGACCACCTGCACCAGACAGTTGGTTCCCTGCATGATAAAGCCGGCCATCCCCAGCTCCGTAATCTCACTGGCCAGCCTGGGGTCCACCTTCATATAAATTTTCCGCAAAGGCAGAATCGCCTTTTTCCCTGTGAGAAACCACAGCACCCACAAGGCGGACACCACCTGGCTGATGACGGTGGCCACTGCGGCACCGCTGACGCCCCAATGGAACACAAAAATAAAAATCGGGTCCAGCACCAGATTCAGCCCCGCCCCGATCAACATGGTGACCATTCCCATTTTGGGAAACCCCTGGGCATTGATGAACCCGTTCAACCCCGTTGCCAGCATTACAAAGGGCGTACCCCAGAGGTATATTTTCAGGTAGGCGTCCGCGTAGACATAGGAGTCCGCGCTTGCTCCAAACAGGTATAGAATGGGCTTCCGGAACAGATAGCAGAGGGCAAAGATAAGGACGGAACTGCTAAGCAGCAGGGAAAAAGTATTTCCAAGAATTTTCCCGGCCCGCTCCTCGTTTTTTGCGCCTCTGGCGATGGAAAACAGCGGCGCGCCGCCGGTTCCAAACAGGTTTGTAAAGGCCACGATCAGCGTTGTCAGAGGGAATGCCAGCCCGACCCCGGTCAAAGCCATGCTGCTGTCTCCCGGCATATGCCCCAGGTAAACCCGGTCCACCACATTGTACAGAAGCTGCACAAACTGCGCCAGAATCAGTGGAATGGACTGGGAAACGATGTTCTGCCAGACCTTCCCCTCTCTGAAATCATTTGCCATTTGTATTCATCCCCTCAAATTTTCTGCCCGTTATAAATAGCTGTCTCTTTTACAATATTTTCCTCATACCACTCTTTGGGCGCTTTGTTGCTATTATAAGCCTTGTCCAACATTTTATAGACTTGCGGATATTTTACATCAAATCTTAATAGGGTCTTCAATTCCGAAGTCTGTATCGGCAATATCTTCATCCCGGTAATATACTCCGTACCGGCCAAATTATAATATTCCATAAATCTTCTGGCTCTAAAATCCGAAATCACATTTATGTTAAGAGAAGTTGTCACAAAAATGCAATAAGCCGCCTCTTCCGGATGCAACAGACAATAATCCCCCAAGTGCCTCGATACCGGCTCCATCTCCATCCTGCGCTGATTCGTTCCATCCGCTAATGTAGCTTCTATCAATAGAGTGTGTTTTGGATACCATTTTGTTTTATCATAATGCCATACAATATCCGCTTCACCACCACCCGCATGCGTCTTGGGTAACAAATCCGCTTCCAAAGACAGATTCATATATTCAAGAACATCGCCTTTTCTATCACTGATGATATACCATGCAATACCAATGATATATTCAAAAATGGTGGGTATATCAGCGTTATCCGTAACCCTATTTCGTATATCCTCGTCATTTCTATCCTCAAAGCATTGAAACAGGTAAATAAGCGTATCTTTATCAAATCTTTCATCGATAAGTCTATTAAATCTTGCGTATCGCTCGCTCTTAATTACCTTACGGGCCGTTTCTTTATCTGTGACTGTTATGCCAAGAATTTTGCCAAGCTTCTGATATAGCTTATTCGGGTCAATCCTCAGACAAGGCTGGATTTCTTCCAGCTCCACATCTTCCGTTAATAATTCTGTTTTTTCAAAGGCAAATATCGGTAATTTCTTCGCTATATCTTCGATATAACATTTTGGAAGTACATCCAGCTTTACCTTACGATCTTCAAACAAAACAACATCCGTGATTTTAAAATATCTCCTGTTCAAATCGAAGTAATCCGAAAGGGTTGCTTTCGCCTTAAACAAATGCATGATTCTGAAAAATTCCCTGCGAAACGTTTCTTCCGTATTCGCCTCTAATATAGGGACTTTATTTAATACCGAAGTTCCCTCCCGTTTTATAACGTTTCTTGCATTGGTTCTATAAAAATATTTTCTCCATGCGCTTCCGACCTTGCTATTCATCAGTTTTTTTGTCGCCTCATACAAATCCAGCGTGACATCAGCTTGATCCAATACAATTTTCCGCAGGCAGAGATAAATCTGGTAATAAGGCTTATCGTATTTCGCGCTCTTACGGTTCATTCCTATATTACATATCAAATCCTCATTCACCGTTTGACTACGCAGCAATAATTCTTGCGCCTGCTGATAATTTTCCATATCCATCAGCACTGACACAATGATATCCTCATAACTCAGACTACCGCTTCTCAACAAAATAACACAATCAATAATTTTATCTGTAGTCGCCTGATTCACACACAATGGCAACAAATATGTAAATTCATCATATGTCAAATATTCCAGCCTGCTGATAACATACAAGAACACAACAAAGGGTCTGACCATCTTTCCGTCCACCTCATTTGCTGTCTTCAGCAGCTGTTTGAAATACAAATAACTGTCTTTTGCTATTTCCAATAAGTTGTCAGACGAAAAATCCCCAGATTCCGCTATTCGAAGCAATGCCTCTCCTGCCGCCGTTATATTCCGCTCATCATCCAACAATCCGATATCTCTTAACCCGGAGGTCTTTTCTCTCGCATCCTTATCCGGTCTGGGTGCATCTCCCTTCACAAAATTTCTGCTTTTTAAAAATTCATAATACTCCGTCTGAAAAGCATTGTTTCCGGTCCATATCCTACCCTTATTCCCATCCCTAAATTCTTTCAGTAACGCCAGTTGTTGTTCAATGCTCATATTAAAGTTGTCTGTCCTGTAGCTGGTGGTTCCAATAGCCCAACAATAGCTTCTAAATCCTATTTTTTCCATATCCCCATATCTCCTGTTTCATAATTTACCACTAACACTTCTCTTGTCACACCTTCCCGCTTCGTATGATAATTCGAATTTGAATAATCATAGGATAGTTCTATCACCTTAAATCTTTTATTTCTTTTTAGCCAATTTACCAGTATCGCATTTTCCTTTCCTTTATTTTCCAGCACATTGGAAAGAGCAAATCGAATTCCTCTCCTGTCCAATTCCTCCAAGTATGTCAACAGATCCGTTTCATCTTTCTCTGTCCATCCCTCCTGCTCATTATAGGTTGCGCAAGTAATCAAATAGGGCGGATCCGCATAAAAAAAACTTTTATCCGTATAATCCATAAAATCCACATCTCTGAAATCACAATTGGTAAATCTATAATCGCCGGTTTTTATCCTGTCAAGAAATCTTTCTAATTTTCCCTGCATTTTAGAATTAAAGTCTCGTTTTCCGACAGGCAGGTTAAATTCACCCTTTTTATTAAACCGAAGTTGATTATTAAAGGAATACACAATCAACAGATAGAACATAAGGTAATATTCATCATCTTTTTCCGCTTTTTTATTAAAATCATCTCTCAGCTTATGATACCTTAGTTTATTGTAAGCTCCTAATCCTTTTGAACTCTCGCAGCCATAATATTCATATCCGTTTTCGCTTACAAGGGAAAGATCATATTTATGAATGGTTGCAAATAGCCAAGTAAATATATCTTCCTTCGATAATCGTTTCAAAGTGTTTAATAATCCTATCAAATATTCATTGGAATCATTAAACTGAACGCTATTACAACTTATATTAATGCCGACGTTGCAGCCACCGCAAAACAAATCCACCACCTTATCCGCATCCTTAGGGAAAAGTGGTAATATTTGTGATAAAAGCTTATATTTTCCGCCGGTATAATTCAACGGGGAAGGGATAATCTCTTTTTCCGCCTCATAGCAGGTACACAAAAACAATCTCTCCTGATTTTCTTTAATATCCGATTTACCGGCAGAAAACGCTTTATAATCTTCCGCAAACACTTTAACCGTTCCCTTTTTTTCTAATATGCGCATAATATCCTCATCGCTCATCTTCGCATTGGAACGGCTATTTCCTTTTTCTTCCATATTGTTGTAGGAAAGCAGGATATACTTCGCATGAACGGAATCTATAAGCCTTTCAAAAGCTGCCGTAGCTTTTTGTGTACAATATTCGCTTTTCAGAGCCCTCCGGTCCATTTTTCTGGCAACGCCAAACACCTCCGGTTTATCCCAGCGGGCTACGTTCTCTAACAGATGATACAGGTCGCAATACTGTCTGGAATTATAGGGCGGATCAATGTATACCAAATCAGCTTCTATCTCTTTGATCAACTCATTTGTATCCCTATTATAACATACATTATTTTCATTCAAACCTGCATCCGGCTGAGGCACCGCCAACTCCAGATGCTTATCAAATTCTATGCCCTTCCTGTAAGCGTCATAATGCCCACAGGTATTGGCAATCTTATCCATGGCATAGAGAAGGGAAGTTATCAATAGCGCTCTCTCCCTGCCATTTATATCACCTTTGTCAAACCTATCTTCTATATCCTCTCTTATAAAACCAATCTTCCTGCAATCAGCAAGGGAAAAATAGGTATCCGCAAAATTTTCGCTCATATAGTTATCCTGATTTATAACCATTCCGTTATATCCCATAATCAGACCGATAATCTTTTCTTCTGAATATGGCTCACTGCCAAACCAGGCTACATGACATATATAGTTACTATACATATTATCATTTGTAATTAATTTTTTATTGGTAAAGGCAGAAGCCACGGCTCCTGTTCCGGCAAAAATATCTGCCACCGTATTGACATTCTCACACTCTTCCTCTACAACCTTCGTTATAAAAGGCAATAATTTATATTTATTTCCTAAATATCTCCTGTTATTAATCTTTGTTGTTTTATATGGCAACTCTGTCTTTTCCATTTTTTCTGTCATCCTATTTTTCCGGATATATTCCTTCAGTTGATTGTAAACAACATCTGTCCATATGGTTTTACCATCTTCACCAACCTCTAGCTTTATAACCCCATTCTCTTTTAAATAATATAAATATGACCTTGAAATATCTAATTTTTTTGCTATCTGAGTTGCCGAATAATTCATGCTATCATCTCCATTTGATGCAACGTTTTTTTTGCTCTATTGGACATCATTTCTTTTCATTATATCATTATAGCTTCCTTTTTCAATATAAACTTTAGAAATTATCAAAAAAATGGATGCTACCGGAAAATACTTTTATTCCCATGCTCAGATGCGCCTTATATAGTACATGACAAATGGTATATTGTTTCCAGTAAAAATCGCAAAGGCGCAATGGAGGAAACGGGTATGCAGTTTTTTAAGTATGAGGGATTGACGTTATGTGAAACATGGTCTCAGGAAGATGACAGCCGGCGTGCAATGCATGAAAAAAGCAGAAAAATCGCTTTGAAAAGCAATGCTTTCAATCAGAAATTGCAACGCAAATCATATTTTTTTGTGACCAATGCCTCTGAAGACACGATTACAATTGGCGTGCTCGCCAAAGATTCTCAACATCTTCGGAAACAGCTTGAAGAATACATGAAGTCAGTTGGGATTGGGTTAAAAGACACCCGTTTGGAAGAAATTACTTTCGGCGCTATACGCAATATGCTCCGGCGGGCAAATCATCACCATTACATACCAGACGATGGCAAAGTGCTGGAACAGTTTGACCTTGATAAATTAGACTATCGGTATGGCAGAGGATGCAGTTTTGACGAAGGCCTGATAGAAGGCTCCTCCAAAAGAGAAATTTACGCTGCCGCAGATCAGCTTCTTTCCAATGAAACGCTGATTCCCGAATTGGATCGTATTTATGCCGGTAAAGTAAAAACCAAACCTACAGGACATCCTGTCCACTATATCATACAGACAGACGATTCTGATATTCGGGAAAGAATGGGGCGGCTTTTGCTTCAGGCGTTATACGTCAGAAACCGGCTGCGCAGCAAAAGGTACTGTTTTCTGGAACTTAGGCCGGAGGAGTATCTTTCACGCACATTCTATGACTGTCTTTACAAAAGCTGTTTTGGAGGCACGGTGATCGTCAGGTATCTTGCAGATGACGACATGGAAGACAATTATGCCGCCTGCGGACGGGAAACGGTCGAGATCCTGTGCAAAACCATGAAGAAATACTGCAACCAGGTGCTGACCATATTTTGTCTTCCCCGGGAATGCACGACATCTAAAGCGCTGTTTTATGAGAATCTTGGCAATACCAGTTTTGTGGAACTGAAAGAGGACTTCGTATCCACCGAACGGGCAGCCCAATTTTTAAAAATGCTGGCTTCAAAGCATGATGCCAGAGCAAACCAAAAGCTTTTTGAAAAACTGGAACCGGATAAAGGCTATCTCGCTCCGGAGCTTCGCGTCCTGTTCGACGATTGGTATAACTATGAGCTGAGAACCAGTGTCTATCCTCAGTATCAGGAGATTGCCACAGTAAAAAGCGAAGTAGCGAAGGCAGCGCCCAAAGGATCCACCTATAATGAGCTCATGGAGATGATTGGCCTGGATGGTGCGAAAAAGGTGATAAATCAGGCCTTGAATTACTATAAAGCACAAAAACTGTTTGCGGATAAGGGTATGAAAGCAGACCGTCCTGCCATGCATATGGTCTTCACCGGAAATCCCGGCACCGCAAAAACAAGCGTGGCAAGGCTTTTTGCGAAAATCATGAAGGAAAACAACCTGTTGTCGAAAGGAAATCTCATTGAAGTGGGACGGGGCGACCTTGTCGGCAAATATGTCGGCTGGACGGCTCCCACCATTCAGAAAAAATTTAAGGAAGCCCAAGGCAGCGTGCTGTTTATCGATGAAGCTTATTCGCTCGTTGATGACAGAAACGGCTCCTTTGGAGATGAAGCAATCAATACTATTGTGCAGGAAATGGAAAACCACCGGGAAGATGTCATTGTCATTTTTGCCGGTTATCCCGACCAGATGGAGACATTTCTGCAAAAGAACCCGGGACTTCGCTCCCGAATTGCGTTCCATGTCCCATTCGCAGACTATAGTTCCGATGAGCTTTGCCGGATTGCCGGCTTGATCGCATCGAAAAAAGGACTGAAATTGACAAAAGAAGCGGAAAGAAAACTCCTTG
>CALWLN010000060.1 GCA_944381535.1 uncultured Lachnospiraceae bacterium | reverse complement strand
TTTGAACTTTTTTAGCTTTTGACTGGAACGTAGCCCTGGATGGCGCATTTGTTATAAGCAGACCATGGAAAGACGCCGGCACTTGGCGAACCGACCGTTTACGGGCGGCGAGCCTAGTACCGCTGCGTCTTGAGTTGAGCGGGAGCGTGTCTGCGTTAACAAATGCGCCACCCAGGGCGACCTCCAGACAAAACCTAAAAATTCTTCTGATTTTGAGATGAGCAACAAACTTTTAATTTCCCCACCCCATGAACAGTAACGGTCTGAAGGAGCTATAGGTTATGAGGCGGCTTTTGTTGGTTGACTTATTTGCCGGAAATAGGATAATATTAAGATATGTGAAACGGCGCAGTTCACAGATATGCGCCACCTGCAAGGAGAAAAGAATGAATCAGGAAGAACGATTTATGAGGGAGGCCCTCCGCCAGGCAAAAAAGGCTTACGCCCTGGAGGAGGTCCCCATCGGATGTGTCATAGAATATGAGGGAAAAATCATCGCCAGAGGCTACAACCGGCGAAACACCGACAAAAATACCCTGGCCCACGCGGAGCTTCTGGCCATCAAGAAAGCCAGCAAAAAGCTGGGAGACTGGCGGCTGGAGGGCTGTACCATGTACATCACCCTGGAGCCCTGTCAGATGTGCGCCGGAGCCATTGTTCAGGCCCGTATAAGCCGGGTGGTGGTGGGCAGCATGAATCCCAAGGCCGGCTGCGCGGGTTCCATCCTGAATCTGCTGCAAATGCCCCAGTTTAATCATCAGGTGGAACTGACCACCGGAGTGCTTTTAGAGGAGTGTTCGGCCATGCTGTCGGGATTTTTCCGGGAATTGCGGGAGAAGAAGGGAAAAAATCATTGACTTTTGCCATAAAACAGGGTATACTTAAGACTCCGAGCAGCTGGGGCGGTAGCGGTGCCCTGTACCAACAATCCGCTATAGTTGGAGTGATGTTCTGCCCCGGGTCAGCGGCTGTGGAGCTGCCTGTTATAAGTGGCGTTGAAGCTTGGGTCTTACGCAATGGAAATCTGTGAACCGTGTCAGGTTGGGAACAAAGCAGCACTAAGCAGAACCTTTCATGTGCCGTGAGGGTGCCTGAGCCGAGCTAACTGTAAGAGTAACGTCCATGGTCATGATTCAAAGCAGAACGCTCGGTATAAAAATGAGATATGTATATGAAAGAACGAAGGCAGAACGACTTGCGGAAAATAACGAGGGTTCTGCCTTTTGCCATCCGGCAGCCTTTACCATCTGGTGGCCTTTACTGCCCGGCCACCACCGCCCCCAGCTGGCCGCCGAAGGAAGCCATGTCCTCGGGAAGCCAGGTATTGTCAATAATCGTACATTCCACCGTGATGTCCTTTGTGTCCTCGGAGGGAATCACCGCATGATAGCCGTCGATGAGATTCTGGGTGTAATGCTCCATCAGAAAATTCAGGTATTCGTCGTAGTCCGTAAAGCCTGCCGCGTCAGCGGCCTCCCTTGCCGCGTAGGCGGCGTCCGTATCAAGCTCCACCTCGTCAAAATAGGTAGTGCTTAAGGTCACTACAGCATGGGCGCCCTCCTCGGAGGTTACTTCGGCCGTCGCCTCCATTTTCGCCAGAGCGTCAATCCGAGCCTGACAGATTTCTTCTATGGTTTCGTCATCAATCTCCAGACCGCTGGCAGAAAAATTGTCCCGAATGGTCTCCTCCAGGGCGTCGTCATAGGCGTTCAGGGCGTTATTTACTTCCTCCTCCGTCATCCCAAGCTGGGAGACACCGGAAAAATCCCTCAAAATATATAAATCGTAAATTGCCTTCACCGAGTCCGCAGCCGTGGGCTTTTCGCGTCCGCAGCCGGAAAGGAGGGCGGCCGTCAGACAGACGGCGAGAAGGAAGGGCCAGTATTTTTTCATAAAAATCTCCTTATATACATGATAGTCACTTGCGTGAAAAGTGTTATATTCATTCTAACACAGTATTCCCAATCCAACAAGAGCAGTATACAAGAAGAACAGGAAATAAATGTGAAATAGATGCCAAATAGGTTGGAAAAGTTCAAACCCTCTGTGATTGACGACTGTACATATGGATAAAAAAATTAATCAGACCGTCATCCCTGCACCGCAGGATCATTTATTTTATTGTGCTCTGCTGGGCCGCTCCAGTGATTTTATTTTTTATTTTCATCACCGTCTCTTACCAGGAGGGGATTATCGATAAGAGTGAGGCCGTTATGGAGGATAAGCTGTCCAATGCGGCCTCTTTTGCGTCCATACGGATCGAGGATGCCATTGCTCTGTGCCAGCGGCCCTCCTACGAGCGAACCTGGGAGGGGCTGTGGAACAGCTGCCGGAAGGGAAAAATCAGCGAGAGGGATTACCTGATGGAGGTGGGAAGCAGCCTGAGGGGGAAATTTTATCTGGATGAGCGGTTTCGCCTTTACGCCTTTTACCAGAAGGGTGCAAAGGAGCCGGACATTTATTCCTCCCGCAGCGGCGCCTCCTACAACAGCTACATGGAGGGGATGAACGACAGCGTCCTTGCTCTTATAGCAGGGGGCTCCAGCTATACCTGCGTGAAGATTATGGACGGGCGCGTTTTCATTATCCGGAACCTCTATACCACCACGGACTATGCGTTTTTCGGAACCTTGGTGGTGGAACTTGACAAGAACCGGGTATTTAAGGATATTTCCGGTGAGTTCCGTGAGAATCTGGCGGTGTGTATGGAGGAGGGCGGATCCGTTCTGACGTTTTCCGACGCGTCCGGGGAACCGGGACAGAATCTGGCGGCGGAGTCGGACTGGGACGCAAAGCTTATGGAAACCCTGCAGGCGCATTACGACCCTTTGGTGGACGGGCAGATCTTCAAGGTGGAAAACAGGGAGTACAACGGCTACCTCTATCAGAAAAAGTTTGGCGATTATCATATGGGAATCATGACCCTGGCCAGGCGGAGGGAGATCTATTCCAGTCTCTACGACATGTATGAGATTGTCATGTTGATGTTTCTGTTGTTTTTGCCGGTGATGATTTACTGTATTTTTTTCCTCCGGGGGCAGATTCAGCGTCCTATCCGGCGGCTGATCAATTTTTCCCACCAGATGGAGCAGGGAAATATTGGTGTCCAGATGGATGGAGAGTCTATGCCAAATGAGGAATTTGAGTATTTAAAGACTTCCTTTAACAGCATGTCAGCCCAGGTGAAAACCTTGTTCGATTCCTTTTATACGGAGAAGCTGGCAAGAAAGGACGCCCAGATAGCAGCCTTACAGGCCCAGATAAATCCTCATTTTCTAAATAATACCCTGGAGATAATGAACTGGCAGGCCAGGATGAACCGGGATGTGGCGGTGTCCCGGATGATCGAGGCGCTGGGAACGGTTCTGGACTACCGGATGAACCGGGCAGATGTGAAGAAGATTCCGGTCCGGGAGGAGCTTCGGTGTATTGACGCCTATTTCTACATTATGTCCATGCGCTTCGGCCAGCGGCTACAGGTGGTAAAAGACATTGACGAGGGCTTAAGCCAGATGATGGTTCCGCCACTGATTTTACAGCCTCTGGTGGAAAATGCCATTGTACACGGAGTGGAGACGGTGAAAACGGGCACGATAAAAGTCTGCGTTTACCGAAAGCAGGACAGGGGGTATGTGGAAGTACACAATACCGGGCGAAGGCTGACCGAGGAGGATATGAAACGGATTCGGGAAATTTTAAAGGGGGAGGAGGACATACCAAAGGGTCAGGGTATGCATACCTCCATCGGAATCCGCAATGTCAACCGCCGGATTCAGCTGGTGTACGGGGAGGAATATGGCCTGTCCATCCGCCAGGAGGAAGAAAATCTGACCATATCTGGTCGAGGAGAGAGCGGGAAGAACTCTGAAAATCAGCGGCCTGCTGATGTATGTCATACTGACTTTTTGGGCGCTGACCACGATGTTTCCCTTTGTCTGGGTGCTGTTAAATTCCTTCAAGCCATCGGCGGAGGTGCTGAATTCTTCCTTCGTTCTGCCCAGGGCGTGGATTCTTGACAATTATGAGACTGCATTTTCCAGGATGAATATTGGAACGGCTTACAAGAACAGCCTTATCATTTCGGGCAGCGTGACGGTGGGAGTGGTGCTCCTGTCGGCCATGATGGCCTTTGCCTTGACCCGGTACCGGTTTTGGGGAAGGCGGCTGGTGAACTCCCTGCTTGCCGCCAGCCTAATGTTTCCGGTATTTTCCACCATCATTCCGGTATATAGGATGATGATCCGGGCGGATTTGCTGAGCACTAATCTGGCGGTGATCCTGCCCCATATTGCGGGAAATCTCAGCTTTGCCACCATTGTGATGATCGGGTTTATGAGGACGGTTCCCATCGACATGGAGGAGGCGGCTTATATGGAGGGGGCCCATGTATTTCAGGTGTTTGGGCGGATTATCGTGCCCCTGTGCAGGGCTTCTCTGTCCACGGTGGCGATTTTCAGCTTTATGTGGTCCTATAACGATTTGTTCGTACAGAAAATTATGATTAAGGATAATACCAAATATCCCATTTCCAATCTTCTGGAGACCATCAGCTCCCAGTACGGGACGGATTTCGGGCTGATGGCGGCCTCGGTGACGCTGATCGTGCTGCCGGTACTTGTGGTCTATATGGTTTTGCAGAAGAATATCATAAAAGGGCTGACGGCGGGAGCCATCAAGGGGTGAAGGATGTACCGGGTGATGATCATTGATGACGAACCGATTATTGTGGAGGGGCTGTCCCGGAGTATTCCCTGGGAAAACTGGGACTGCCGTGTGGTTGCCACGGCCGGCGACGGCCTGGAGGCCAGACGGCTTATTGAGGAGCATAAGCCTCATATGATTTTTCTGGATATCTGCATGCCGGAGATGAATGGCCTTGGGCTGATCGCAGCGATCAAGTCGGAGCATGAGGATCTGGAAATCACTATTCTTACGGGCTACCGGGACTTTGACTATGCCCAGCAGGCCATCCGGCTGGGGGTCAGCCGGTTCCTTTTAAAGCCCTCCAACATGGAAGAGCTTGAGGAGGCCATCGGGAAAATGTGCCGGAATCTGAAGAAAAAGAATATTCCGGGGGAGGATGCGAAAAGTCCGGGATGGGAGAGCGCGCCGGGGGAAGACGCTGAAAGTCTGGGCCAGGAGAGCGCGCCTGGGAGAGACGCCGAAAAATCCGGTGGGGAGAGCGCAGCCAGCAGTTTTCTTGTGAAAAATGCCATGGACTATATCCGGGAAAATTATACCCGGAAACTGACTTTGACGGAGGTGGCGGAAAAGACTTATGTAAGTCAGTGGCATTTGAGCAAGCTTTTAAATCGTCACATGGGGCAGAGCTTTTCGGAGATTTTAAACCGAGTGCGGATAGAGCGGGCCAGGGAGCTTCTTAATAGCCCCGCCCTCCGGATCGGGGACATTGCGGAGGCGGTGGGCTTTCTGGACGCGGCCCATTTTTCCCGAGTGTTTAAAAAGCAGGGGGGGATTTCTGCCAACGAGTACCGGAACCGGGTGCTGGGGTGTGGGTGAGCGGCCTGAAATTAGTGCCGATAACATTTATTCGTGTAAAAATCAATGAAATATTTTTTTGATATTAACATAAAAACGCGCGAATGATGATGTTGACTTGCAGATTTATACATGATACTATTTTTGCATAAGACATATTTC
>CALWLN010000059.1 GCA_944381535.1 uncultured Lachnospiraceae bacterium | reverse complement strand
CTGTAAACCTTGTTCATACCTTACGATAATACCGTAAGGAAGGTGAAAAATTATGACGATCAAAGAAGCAGAAGAACAAACCGGTCTGTCCCGGTCCAACATCCGATTTTACGAAAAAGAAAAGCTGATTCAGCCGAAACGCCGGGAGAGCAACGGCTACCGGGATTATTCTCTAAAAGATGTGGAGGAAATTAAAAAAATTGCATACCTGCGGACACTGGGCTTTTCCATTGAGGAGATCAGAGGAATCATGGAAGGAAAGGTGGCGCTGGAAAAAGCACTGGAGCGGCAGGTCAAAGTCCTGGACAGCCGGATGGAGGAGCTTAAGACCGCCCGGGCCACCTGTGAAAAAATGCTGCTGGAGGAACCTGTCAGCTATGAGAATCTGGACATTACACGGTATGTGCCGGATGTGGAGAAGCATTGGCAGGAAAACCGGGGTATTTTCAGACTGGATACGGTGGGATTTTTCTACCTGTGGGGAGGAATTCTGGCCTGGAGTCTGCTTACACTGGCGTGTCTTGTGATTGCGCTCGTTGCTCTGCCCTTTCTGCCATCGGAAATTCCAATCCAGTGGTGGTCGGACGGCACGCCGAACACTCTGGCGTCCAGGTACGTGATTTTTGCATATCCTGTTGCCTGCGTGATTCTGCGTTTTCTGTTGCGTCCCATTCTCGCGGGGACGTTGTGGCGCCATGGCTTTTGCGCCAACTGCGATTCTGCCGCCGATTTTATCAGCAATTATCTGTGCTTTGTTGCGATAACGGTGGAGGTGTTTACCATAGCCAATGGGAATGGTTTTCCCCTTCGTATTTCCACGGTGTTGCTGTTGGATGTGGTTTTGCTTTTGGTGGGACTGTGGATTGGAGGAAGCAGGCAGCGGAAATGGCGGAAGCGAGGTGCGGAGGAAAGGCACTGATAATTAGCGGGTTACAGTTCACTCCCAATGTCATTTAGTTAAGCCGATTGAAAAACCTCACCCGATGGTCTAACTTAAATTTATCAATAAATTTCAAAAAAAAAGGGTTGACACAGGGCCTAAAATGTGCGGCCGCTCTCGCTACTGATTGTATTTAAAAGGTAGCGAGAGCAGCCCTTGAAATGGAAGACAAAACTATCATTTCAATTTCAAGGAGGTACCTATATGTCATTCCTACAAAAGGTCAAGTCCGCACTCTGGGCTATCGTGGACACCATGGCCTGCAACACTGCCCAATTTGTCAAAAATCCCGAAAAGGATTTTACCCGTGACCGGAAACTGGGGTTTGTGCAACTGATCCGTTTCTTCCTCTGCATGGAAAGCGGCTGTATCAGCCATGAACTGCTGAAATATTTTCATTTCCTGCCCGAGGAAGTCCCCACTGCTTCCGCCTTCATCCAACAGCGGGCAAAACTCCTTCCGGAAGCTTTCCGGTACATCTTCAGGCAGTTTAACCTCCGTTTCCCGGCAAAGGGACTTTTGGGGAAGTATTCCCTCATTGCCGCAGACGGCTGCGAATTTAATATTGCCCGGAACCCACAGGATCCTTCCACCTTCCATCCGGCAAGCGGCAGGTCAAAAAAGGGATTCAACTCACTCCATACGATTTCGTTGTATGACCTGCTGTCCAAGAGGTATCTGGATGTAGTCATCCAGCCGGGAAGGCTGAAAAACGAATTTGCCGCTCTCTGCCAGCTGATAGACCGCTATCTTTATAGTGGCTGCCCCATCTTTGTGGCGGACAGGGGTTTTGCCAGTTATAATGTCTTCGCCCATGCGATTGAGAAAGGCTGTTTCTTTGTCATCCGCGCCAAGGATGTCAACATAAAACGTCTCCTTGCGGTTGACAGCCTGCCCGGACGGGTAGACAGATGGGCGGACGTTATACTTACCCGGTCAAATGCCAAGAAGAAAAGGCTGCACCCGGAATTGGGATCCTTATACCGCTGTATATGCAAAAAAGTCCCCTTTGACTTTATCACGGACAGCCGTCCCGAATATCACATGCGTTTGCGCGTGATCCGTTTCCGGCTGGCAGATGGGATTTATGAGAACATCATTACCAATCTCCCCGCAGATGAGTTTTCACTGGAACAGATCAAGCACATCTACCAGCTCCGGTGGGGCCAGGAAACTTCTTTCCGTGATCTGAAGCATACGATCGGAACCGCAAACTTTCATTCCAAATCCCTGGAATACATTGAGTTTGAGATCCTCTGCCGGATGACCCTGTATAACTTTTGTACCATTATAACCATGGAGGTTCCTATAAAAAAGGAAGCGGGGAAATGGGAGTATCAGGTCAATCTGTCCATAGCGATAAAAATATGCTTTGCATTCCTTTCAGACCATATGGGTCCCGGAAATGTAAATGACCTGATCAGCCGTTATATACTGCCGGTCAGGCCAGACAGAACCTATGCCCGCCAGCTGCGGTTCCAGTCACCTGCCAGTTTCGCCTACCGTTTCGTGTGAAGCGGAACTGCCGTTAACAGTATACTATTTTTGAGGCAGATATGCAATATAGAACTTCTGATAGCTGGCAAACTCCCCATATCACCCCAGCACATGGTTGATTTATGGCAGATATCCTCTAACATGTCTTGCTTAACTTAATGACATTGCTTTTGAATGGTAGCTTTATTCCGGAAAAAAGAATCCGGGAGTTCCGTGATTTAAACCGTTACCGCAAGAGTGTCATCCGTGACATCACATTCCAGAAAAACAAGGTTGAGAAGTTTCTGCAAAGCTCCGGTTTCCGTCTGTCCTCTTTTATTTCGGATATTTTTGGTGTTTCAGGCAGGAATATCATACGGCACCTGATTGAGTATGGACAGATCGACCAAGCTTCTTTGGACTCCTGCCTGAAGACAAAGACAAGAAACCGGATTGATGAAATCCTCATGTCTGTAAATGGAACC
>CALWLN010000058.1 GCA_944381535.1 uncultured Lachnospiraceae bacterium | reverse complement strand
TGTTCCTTCATAAACAGAGACAAAAAACCGACGATTTCATCATTATATCGGTATACATACATCAAACACCCATCATTGTACTCTTTTTCCAATATGGAATACGGCAAGCGAGTTCTGCCCCGGTACGGACAATTTACTTCTGTCATTCCAAATTTTACCGCCGTATCCTCATAGCCTTGCTTCATGATTTCAAGACATATCGGTAATTGCTCTTTTTTTATCGGCTGAATCATTTCATGTTCACTGCCTCTCCTGCTTATGGAACCAGTTGTAATCTTCGATTGAATCCTCATCTACCTCACATTAAATATCAAGGACAGTATATCCGTTTTATCTTCTTTTTGTCAATATGTGCGTAAGCCAAAAGGAGCCGCCATTCCTGGCGGCTCTCCTGTCTCATTCTGGTTCGTAACAGTATGCTATATATTATCCGCTCTGCTTATCGAAGTCAAATATCTCCCTCTACGGCTTCCAGTAAGTTTCAATACTTTCCTTCGCCAGCTGCACATACCGTTTTCCCCGGTTGTAATCCCCGTAAATGGTTCCCACTTCCCGCTGGGCCACCTCAAAGAGGCACCCGCTGGCGGCCTCGGCCACTCCTTTGAAATACTCCCGGATGGCATCCTCGTCCAGGGGACCCGGATTGGTCACATACTCCGCCCGGGGCTTGCTGTAGTAGACCACGTTGCTGCCCCGCAGATACTCGCCCACCTGTTTTTCATTATTAAAGGGCGATACCGACAGCTTCCGCAAATGCTTCCACTTAGAAAGGTACTCCGGCCAGATGGCGTCCACGCGCTCGCAGCAGCCGTAGGAAAGCAGACCGAAGCGCCTTGCCAGCCGGTCCTGATAGGGGAACACAAACTCCCCGAACATATCCGTGGAGATGGCGGTGGCTTCCTGGGCCTCCATAAAGCCCCAGCACTCCGTGGTCTTTGTCACGTTTTCCTCGGGCAGCTCGTTGTTAAAGGCAAAACTCTCCTGAGAAACCGGACTGATTCCGGTTGTGGGCAACAGCAATTTTTCTTTTTCCAGGAAATCATAATAGTTTTCATAGACCGTGCAGGCCATGTCCATCACCTGATGAAGCTCCTCGCTGTAGTCGTACATGGAATAATAATAATTCTCCATCCCCATCAAAGCAACCAGCGGGTTGGTGAGAGCGCCGGGTAAACTCCCCATCACCATCCGCACCGGAAGGATATCTCCGAACAATTCCTCCGCCAGCGCTATCTGTCGCTGAGTGCCTTCCCTGTCCACCCCGAAGTTTCCGCCCTTAAGCTTGTCCAAATCCTCATCCAGATCCCCGATGACCGGGTCGATATGAAAGCCCATGGCATTTTCTCCGGAAGCCCTGGTAACCTTAGGTTTTGCGCCGAAAGGAGATACATAAGTGTGCCAGGACACGTCATAGGTGGGAGATATAGGGGTATCGTCATCAAACAGTTCCCGTCCTACCAGGGTGGCAAGCAGGGAACGCTCCATATTCCTGGCTTCCTCACTGACACATTGAAGCCGGGGTTCGATGACCTCGTGAGGAAAATTGGAAAAGAGCAGACGCACGGTGGGCGACTCCCTTCTCCCCTCCTTGAGGGCGTTCCATTTCTTTAAGATTTCGTCATTCCTGGCGGAATTGGCGTACTCGGCCTGTTTGTGGGCCAGGCTGCGAAGACGGTTTTTATCATTTTCACTGATGGTATTCATCTTGACTTTCCTTCCTTCCCTCTGCTCAGACACGAATAGAAGAAGCTGTGGCTGAGCAGCTTTTTTCTTACGGTTATCATACAGGATAAGAAGAAATTTTGCAATGCTCTCGCAAAAAATAAAGCAGCACTCCGGCAATAAACAACCTCCATTGCCGAAATGCTACCTATAAAACTGAATTTATCATCCGCCTGCTTCGATTGTAAACAACTCTTTTCCACTCAAATAATAATACACACCAGCCCCCCGCTGCTGTCGTTGACAATCTTCTGCATGGTCTCCTGGAGCTTCAACTGGCTCTCGTCGTCCATCATGGTAATCTTGCTGCGAATACCGTCCTCCACCAGTTCCCCTACGGACTTTCCGAAAATATTGGTCTGCCAGATTCCATCCTCCGCTTCCCGGGACTGCTTCACATAGGCGATCAAATCATTGGCCTGCTCCTCACTGCCGATGATGGGCGCGATCTCCGTCTCGATGTTGGCCCGTATCATATGAATGGAGGGGGAGGAAGCCTTGATCTTCACCCCGAATTTATTCCCGTGGCGGATCAGTACCGGCTCCTGAATGGCGATATCCGAAAGTTCCGGTGACACCACCCCATAGCCCTTCTGACGCACCGCCTCCATAGCACTGGCCACCTTGCCGTACTCCTGCCGCATCTGGGCCAGTTCCCGCACCATAGAGATCAGCTGATACTCTCCCTGGATTGGCACGCCGGTAAGCTCGCTCATGTTTTCATAATAGTAGGCGTCATCCACCTCCATGGCAATGACCACCCGTCCTTTGGCCAGATCCACCCGTTCCAGTTTCATGCGTTTTATGTAATCTCCTAGAGGCGTAAGTTCCTGTTTTCGGATATCCCGGGCAAAGGTAATGTTCTGCAAAATATGCTTGGCGTTCTCAATCATGCTGGCTTTGATGCGGTGTCCGTTTTCCAGCATTTCCACCCATTTGGGCAGAAAAAAATCCACCCGGGCCACCGGGAATTCGTACAGAATACTTTCCAGGATATGTAAAATGTCATCCTTCCGAAGCTGTTCGCAGTTTACCGGAAGCACCGTCACCTTATATTTTTCCTGGAGCTCCTCCGCCGTTCTGACAGCCTCCTCCCCGTAGGGCTTTGGCGTATTAAAAAGCACCACAAAGGGCTTCCCCAAGCGTTTTAACTCCCCCACCGTGCGTTCCTCCGCCTGGATATAGGCCTCCCTGGGAAGATCCGTAAAGGAGCCGTCAGTGGTCACCACAATCCCGATGGTGGCATGCTCCTTGATGACCTTCTGGGTCCCAATCTCCGCCGCCTGGGTAAATGGCACCTCATAGTCGAACCAGGGGGTTTTCACCATCCGCTCCGTTCCGTCCTCCAGGTGCCCGGAGGCTCCCTCCACCATAAAGCCCACGCAGTCGATGAGCCGAACGCTGACCGCCACGTCCTCAGCAAGGGGTATGACAGCCGCCTCCTTTGGCACGAATTTCGGCTCCGTGGTCATGATCGTCTTGCCCTGGGCCGACTGGGGCAGCTCGTCGATGGTCCGTTCTCTGCTATGTACGTCTTCCATTTTCGGAAGCACCATCAAATCCATAAAACGCTTGATGAAGGTGGATTTTCCGGTCCGCACCGGACCCACCACCCCCAGGTATATCTCTCCCTTGGTGCGTTCGCTGATGTCCTTGTAGACATCATATGCGCTGGTATTTATATTGTCCATAAAAAATCCTCCTGCATTTACTGATATAGTATATGCGGGAGGGTTCTTTTGTATGCTTTCTGGGGTTTTCTACACGGACCTCACTTTAAAGACTGGCATTGCTATTTCAGCACCCGAAGCCTCCCCTTCTCACAGACATACGCAAGGACAGTCTGTTCCCCCAGGTACTCCCCGTCTGTGTGAAGCACCATGGGACGTTTCAGCTTCAGTTCATACCGCTCACAGTTGATGATCTCAAAGCCCTTAAGCCGCCCCTCATGCTTTCCCATCACAAGGATGGGCAGCAGGAAGAATGTCCTCCACCGGGGAATGCCGTACACGCAGCACACGGACAGCTTCCCGTCCTGGGCGTCGGCTCCGGGCGCCATGGGAACGCCTCCCCCCTCCCAGGGATGGTTCATCCCGGCCACAAAAATCATCTTATGAATTCTTTTGGGTTCGCCGCCGTCAAAAATGGCCGTCACATCAGTGGTGGGCATAGTAAACAGCGCCTTCACCGTCAGAAGCACGTAGGTCAGGCTTCCCAGTCCCAGATAATTCAAAAAAGTCTTAAGCCTGGAGGTCAGAGCCATTCTGCACACATCCGCATCGATACCGATACCGGAGCTGATTACAAACCGGCTGGAATTTCCGGTTCCGTCGGTCACCAGCCCCAGATCCATGGGAAACACCTCCCGTGCTTCCAGAATACGCTCCAGGGCTTCCAGCGGATTTTTGGATATTTTAAGCCCCCGGCCCAGATCATTGCCGGAGCCGGTGGGTATGTAGCCGAAATGGATTTCCTCAAAGTGGTGCATGCCGTTCACCACCTCATTGGCCGTGCCATCGCCGCCAACCACCACCAGACAGACCCGCTCTCCCTTATGCTTTTCCCCATAGGCAACGCCCTTGTCACAGAGTTCTCTGGCAAGCTCCCTGGCGTGTCCCTTATGCTGGGTCACATACGCCTCGTAGACTACCTTTTTCCTCTTCAGTTCTTTCTCGATATCAATCCAGATTTTTCTGGCTTTCCCTGTCCGGGAGGTGAGATTTACAATAAAAAAATACATCTGCCCACTGCTTCCTTTCTCAAGCTGCAGTCAACAGATGTATCCTTCCCTTTCGGCGACAGTTTCTTCCTTGTCCGGCCCAAAGGCACCTCAGACCATGGTGAAACTGTATTTTATTTCGGCATACGTCCGTACAACTGCATGTTTTTGCGGATTTTGCCGGCCAGGGCGCCGCTTATGGCGTCCTTCTTCATTCTCCACTGCCAGTTTCCACCCAGAGTGGAAGGCGTGTTCATCCTGGCCTCACTTCCAAGTCCCAGGACATCCTGCATGGTGACGATCACCAGATCGCCGACACTTGCCCACGCACCCTTCATCATACCCCAGTGATAGCCTTCCTCCTTGGTAAGACGCAAATATTCCTTCGCAAACTTCACGCTGTCCTTGGGCGCCGTCTTCATCCACCCTAATATTGTATCATTATCGTGGGTTCCTGTATAGACCACACAGTGATTTTTGTAATTATGAGGCAGATAATCTCCGTCTTCCCGGCTGTCAAAAGCAAACTGAATCAGCTTCATGCCCGGAAAGCCCGAATCCTCCACCAACTGCTTTACGGAATCGGTAAGATACCCCAGGTCCTCCACGATGATATTCACCTCTCCCAGCCGCTCCCGGATGGCCCGGAACAAATCCATCCCCGGCCCCTCTTTCCACCTTCCGTTCCTTGCGGTGGTATCGCCATAGGGAATGGCGTAGTAGGAATCAAAGCCACGGAAATGGTCAATGCGCACCACATCAAAGAGCCGGGCCATATGCCCCACCCGCTGAATCCACCAGGCGAAGCCGTCCTTTTTCATTTCATCCCAACGGAACAGCGGGTTACCCCACAACTGACCGTCCTCGGAAAATGCGTCCGGCGGACAGCCCGCCACCTCAATGGGCAACAGCTCCTCATCCAGATAAAACTGGCCGGGATTTGCCCACACATCCGCGCTGTCCGCGGCCACATAGATGGGGGTATCCCCGATGATTCGAATCCCTTTTCCGTTGGCGTAAGCCTTCAGGGAGGACCACTGCTTGTAAAAGAGATACTGGAGCATTTCATAAAACCGGATTTCCCGGTCCAATTCCATCCTGGCCTGCTTCATGGCCTTCTCTTCCCTGCGCTTGATGTCCGTATCCCATCTGGTCCACTCCACGCCGTCATTTTTATCCTTCAAAGCCATAAAAAGAGCGTAATCCGCCAGCCAGTGGGACTGCTCCTGACAGAATGCGGAATAATCCTTCGGCAGCTTTTTTTCAAAACGGTCAAAGGCCTTCCAAAAAAGCTTGTAGCGGTTCTCATAGAGCAGACCGTAATCTACCTCCCGGGCCTTTTTCCCCCAGTGGTAGCCTTCGCACTCTTCTCTGGTTAGGAGCCGCTCCTTCACCAGGGTATCCAGATCAATAAAATACGGATTGCCCGCAAAGGCGGAGAAGGATTGATAGGGAGAATCCCCGTAGCTTGTGGGTCCTAAGGGCAGCACCTGCCAATAGGATTGTCCTGCTTTCACAAGAAAATCCACAAATTTTCTGGCCTCCTTCCCCATGGTCCCGATCCCATAGGGCGAGGGCAGCGAAGAAATATGCATTAAAATTCCACTGCTGCGCATACGTAGCCTCCTTGCATTTTACTGTAAAAATCCCGGCCGGCGGATGATGTCTGCCGGAGCAAACAGGACCGCCCGGATTCTTTGGCGCACCTACCCCTTGACTGCGCCGGCCACCACACCCTCGATGATATATTTCTGGCATGCCATATAAAATATGATAATGGGCAGAATGGACAGCACCAGCATAGCCATCAGGGCTCCCATGTCCTTGTTTCCGTTGGTTCCCACCAACATCTGGATAACCACAGGAATGGTTTTATAGGGGGTACTCACCCCGATTACCAGATAGGGAAGAAGGTAGTCGTTCCAAATCCACATCACCTGCAAAATGGCCACCGTGACAGCCGTAGGCCGAAGCACCGGAAATACCACCCGGGCGAAATTCTGCAGGGGATTGCAGCCGTCAATCATGGCCGCCTCCTCAATCTCCATGGGAATACTTTTCACAAACCCCGCAAACATAAACACACAAAGTCCTGCGCCAAATCCTAAGTATAGTATACACATTCCAAGAGGATTTCGCAAATGCAATTTTCCCGCAAGGTCCACCATGGTAAACATCACCATCTGGAAAGGCACCACCATGGAAAATACAAACAGAAAATACAAAGCGTTGGTCCAGGCCGTTTTTACCCGGGTCAGATAGTAAGCTGTCATGGAGGTAAATAAAATCAACAGTCCTGCCGACACCACCGTGATAAAGAAGGACCAGCCTGCCGCCTGTAGAAGACCTGTTTTCAAAAGGCCGTTGGTATAATTCTCAAGACCCACAAAGAGATTGCCTACCGGCAGATCAAAGGGCTGCTTACTGATGAAAAATTTTCCCTTAAAGGAATTTAGCAAAATAAAAAATAAGGGGAACAGCACCACGACAGTCACCGCTATCAACACCAGATACGTTAAGGTTTTTCCCAGTTTATTTCTCATTACTGCTCCACCTCCTTACGTCTCGTCACCAGAAGCTGGGCCACCACAATGGCCGCCACGATCACGAAGAATACCACGGCCTTGGCCTGTCCCACACCCTGATAGCCATTTTTTCCGTAAAAGGTGTCGTAAATATTTAAGGCCAGCATCTGGGTCTTCTTCATGGGGGCTCCCGCCGTCAGAGCCAGGTTCTGGTCAAACAGCTTAAAACTGTTGGAAAGGGTCAGGAAAATGCAGATGGTAATGGAGGGCATTACCATGGGAATTTTTACCCGGAACAGGGTCTGCATGGCGGTGGCCCCGTCAATCTGAGCCGCCTCGATCAATTCCCCGGGCACATTTTGCAGTCCGGCAATATAGATGATCATCATATATCCCACCATCTGCCAGTTCATCAGAAGCACCAGCCCGATAAATCCATAGGTAGGATCAGATACAATGGTGACGCCGTGCTGATGGAGCACCGCATTGATCATCTGCTGCCAGGTATATCCGAGAACGATACCGCCGATTAAGTTGGGCATGAAAAATACCGTCCGAAAGAAGTTGGTACCTCTTAATTTTCGCGTCAACAACAAAGCTACCAGGAAAGCCAATACATTGATGGTGACCACGGCCACCAGGGTAAACGCCGCCGTAAACAGAAATGCTCTTCCGAAACCCTCTCCCGCCGAGAAGGCCAGCTTATAATTGCTAAGCCCTACCCATTTTGCGTTTCCCACAGTGGTAAAATTGCAAAAAGACAGGTACACCCCCTGTATAAAGGGAATGAGAAAGGAAAAGGAAAAAGCAATCAGCGTTGGCAGTACAAACACAGGAAAATACTTTTTTAACGTTTTCTCCATAATAAACTCCTTATCTTAAAAAGGGGGCCAAGGCCGCTGTCCCCGTGGGAACTGCGTTTTTTGGCACCCCCTTTTCATTATCTTATTCTTACTGTATAGATTTTGCTTATGGCCTACTGGGGAGCGGCTGCCGCTTTCTCTGCGGCCCACTGCTCGATGACGTAGGCTTCCACCTCATCCCAGCTCATATTTCCGTTGGCATACTCCAGAAGGGCGTTGCCAAAGTTATCCTTGAAGGTCTGGCTGGGGAAGCTTGTGAAGTTCCAGCTTACGGAAGTCTTTCCGCTCTCCATCCATTTGTACATCTCAACGGCCAACGGGTCAGAGGAACGCTCCTCCTCGGTAAAGGTGGTGAAGGGAGCCGCATTTCCAAGACCGCCCTCGTCGGTGGATTTGGACATAAAGCCCTTGCCCTCGTCGGAAGTGGTCAGCCAGGTCAGGAAATCCTTGGTGGCTTTGATATTTTCCTCGGAAGCCTGGCTGTTGATACTCCAGAAATTCTCGGTGCCGATACAAAGGCCCTGGTTTTCATCGTCAACGCCAAAGTAGATGGGCATGAATTTTACATCTTCCGCTTTCACGGTATTGCCGGACACCTCTGAAATCTGGCTCCAGCCCCAGTTGCCGTTCTGCACCATGGCACACTGGCCCAGAGCAAATTCAGCCATGGAGGTTGCCACGTCTACAGAGCCTAAGAGACCCTTCTCAGATACGGAATTGTCCATGTAAAGGTCTAACACATTCTTGTAATTCTCGGCATATGTGAACTCGATTTCCGCCAAATCCCCTACGCCCTTGTCCTTGTATTCATAGTAAATGGGCAGGTTGGCAAGATGGGTCTGCCATCTCCAGTCCTCGCCGGGAAGCAGGGAGGTGGAAGCGAACACGCCCTCAATGCCCAGCTCTGCCTTCTTTGCGGTCATATCCTCCACCACGGCCTTTAAAGTGTCGTAGCTGTTGATCTCGTCTGTGCTTTTCACCACCGCGCCGTCCAGTGCAAAATATTTATCCATAATGGCGTTATTGTAAATAATGCCGTAGGCTTCCACAGTATAAGGAATCCCATAGACGCCGCCGTCCTCTCCGGTCACTGCCAGAGACTGGTCGCTTAAGTTTTCGTAAATATCAGTGTCGCTAAGGTCCAGGCAGTAATCCTTCCAGCTCTCATAGCCTACCGGACCGTTGATCTGGAATAAGGTAGGAGCGTTGGTACCCGCGATTTCTGTCCGCAGAGTTGCCTCATACTGACCGCTGGCTGCGGTTACAACCTTTACCGGCACACCTGTCTCAGTGGTGTAAGCCTTGGCAATGTCCTGCCAGATTGCGTCCACCTCCGGTTTGAAATTCATGTAGTAGACGGAGCCTTCTGCATTGCCCTCTTCGGAAGGCTTGGTCGTGTCCTCGTTCTGGTCATTGGTGTCCGTGCCGGCGTTTTTGTCCCCGTCGGCCTTCCCGCAGCCGGCCAGCAGAGTCATAGACAGCGCCGCTGCCAATGCCAGTGATACGATTTTCCTTTTCATAGTATATCCTCCTTGAAAATAATTTAGTAGTACAGGTTTAGGGTACCGCTAAAGGAGGGGAAAAGCAATAGGCTTTCTACTATTTTAGCAAAATCTTATCTGTTTTATGCGTAATTTTTTGTGAAATTTGTACAAAAGTTTAGCAAGATTTTAACAAGAATCAAAAGAAGCTAGTTTTGTGCGAAATATTCATCATACGTCTCTTTCCAGTTTTTCTCCACCCAATACTCCGACCCGTCTCTCAACCTGCCGATAAATCCGTATTGAAACAGTTCTCTGCGTATCAATTCAATATCACTGAAAGCAATCGAGGATCTGATAATTTGATTCACTTCTTTTTCCGTGTATTTCCTTTCCGAATCAAACTTTTTGGCAATCTTGATGAGCGCGAGAACTCTCATAGGTCGTTTGGACGGATATTGCGTCAATTTTCCTTCGGAATCATAGTATCTGTTTAATTTCACTCTGTAGACTTCCAGTTCTTTTTCCATAAATTTTTCCCCTTACATTCTTTTATTCTACTCTACTCCATATCAGGCTTCCCCATTTATCTCTGAGACCTCACAATATCATCTCAAATTCAATTTCATGCTTCAACGGAATATCATCTTCACCTGTCAAGGGAATTTCCGGTTTTAACTTGTGGCTGTAAACAGGAGTTGTGGAAACTGTCAATGGACACGGGAACATGAAACGACGCATGTTGACAGTATATGCCACTAAAAGCCGTACCGCCCGGGAACCAGACTTCCCAATCGACACGGCTTTCTCACTTCTACCACACTGCCATGGCATACTTCTCAAAATATGCCCTGGCCTCCGCTTCAGTCAGCCGGAATCTTCTCTGCAATTTCTCTATAATACGCTCCTTTGGAATCTTTTCCTCTAAATTATCAAGGATGAACGCTTCTATCCCTTGCTCCATCCCCTCCAAATAAATACTCTCACCTAAGCCGCTCATTCTATCAACCTCCTCTGACAACAGACTGCTCTCTAAATCGATATATTTTGCTATTTTCTTCCGAAAGCCCTTCCCATGGGGATAAAATATGGTGGACAAAAACTCCAGCACATCTGCCCCCTCACTGCTGTAACATGATTTCCACAGGAGCTGTTCTTTTTCAGAAAACTCCTGCTTTCTGTGAACGGGTTTTAAAAGCATGAATTTTCTTGAAAAACAGATTGTTATGACAATGGCAGTGCCATCCACTAACAGCAGCCGTGTTGCTTATGCCGCCTGAGAAATGAAAATATGCTTTGACATGATGTAAGGGCAAAAACCCTTTATTGAAAATTGCCATTTTCCCGATGATTTAGATTTTGCACCTTGAAATCCGCATATTTTGTTTTTAGGAACC
>CALWLN010000057.1 GCA_944381535.1 uncultured Lachnospiraceae bacterium | reverse complement strand
GATGGCGCATTTGTTATAAGCAGACCATGGAAAGACGCCGGCACTTGGCGAACCGACCGTTTACGGGCGGCGAGCCTAGTACCGTTGCGTCTTGATTTGAGCGGGAGCGTGTCTGCGGTAACAAATGTGCCATTCAGGGCGACCTCCAGACAAAACCTAAAAATCCTTCTGATTCTGTGATGAGCAACAAACTATTTAATTTCCCCACCCTGCGAAAAGTAACCCTGCTCTTGCAGGGAATTCCCAGAAATACGGTATTTCATTGCCATTTTTCAACATGTATGATATACTTTTGATAATTAGATTTACAACAATACGCAAGGAGAACGTAAACTTATGCATATTAATGAATCTGCCGAAAATTATCTGGAGACCATTCTGATTTTGAGTAAACGCCTGCCGGCGGTGCGGGCCGTGGATATTTCTGAGGAACTACAGTTTAAAAAATCCAGCGTCAGCGTGGCTATGAAGAATCTGCGGGAAAAAGGTCACATCAAGGTGGACAAGTCCGGTTTTATCACCTTGACGGACAGCGGTCGGGAGATTGCCGAAATGATTTTTGAGCGCCATGAAATGATTTCCTCCTGGCTGATACGCCTAGGTGTGGATTCCAAAACGGCTGTGGAAGACGCCTGCAAAATTGAACATGTCATCAGCCGGGAGAGCTTTGAGGCCATCAAGAAATATGTGGGCGCAGCCACCCCGGAAAGCCGTTGAAAAAAGTGTGGCATTTCCGCGCCAGCCGACAATCATCAGCCGGGCGGCAGCCACACTTTTTTATTTTATAGGAAAATTCTTCGAACTTCCCTATAGAGCATACGTCCAAGATTCTAGATATTCTTTACCGTCGCAATATTCACCAGATTCAATTCATCATTGGCGCACTCTAAGCTGGTCACCAGCGCTCTGGCGGTATCTATGGCGGTCAGACAGTGCACGCCGGTCTCAATGGCGTTCCTGCGGATCAAGAAGCCGTCTCTGGACTTGTCCCGGCCCTGAGTGGGCGTATCGATGACAAGGTCAATCTTGTGGCCCAGGATCAGATCCATGACATTGGGGGATTCCTGACTGATCTTGTTGATCCGGCGGGCACTGACCCCATGCTCCTGCAGATATTTTGCGGTGCTCCTGGTGGCGTAGATAATATAGCCCAGGGCTTCAAACCGTTTGGCAATCTCCGCCGCCTCCGGCTTATCCGCATCCTTTACCGTGATGATCATCTGCTTGTACTTGGGCAGGTTGATGCCTGCGCCCAGGAATGCCTTGTACAAAGCTTCATTGAAGGTCTTGGCAATGCCTAAGCATTCTCCGGTGGACTTCATCTCCGGCCCCAGGCTGATCTCCGCTCCTCTGAGCTTTTCAAAGGAAAATACCGGCATTTTGATGGCAATGTAATCGGCGGCGGGAGCCAGTCCGGCAGGATAGCCCATATCCTTTAAGGTATGGCCCATGATGGCTTTGGCGGCCACCTCCACAATGGGGATTCCGGTCACCTTGCTGATATAGGGCACCGTACGGGAGGACCGGGGATTGACCTCAATCACATAAACCTCCTCCCCCATAGCGATAAACTGGATATTGATAAGCCCGATGACATGCAGGGCCTGGGCCAGCCGTTTCGTGTACTCCACAATGGTGTCCTTCACCTTGTCGCTGATGGTGAAGGCCGGATATACGGAGATACTGTCACCGGAGTGAACGCCGGTGCGCTCGATATGCTCCATAATACCTGGAATGAGAATGTCGGTACCGTCGCAGACCGCATCCACCTCGATTTCCTTGCCCTGGAGGTATTTGTCTATCAAAATGGGATGGTCCTGGGCAATCCGGTTGATGATTTCCATAAACTCCTCAATCTCTTCATCGGAGTAGGCAATCTGCATACCCTGGCCCCCCAGCACGTAGGAGGGGCGCACCAGCACCGGATACCCCAAACGGTTTGCCACTTCCTTGGCCTCGGCAGCGGTGAACACGGTTCCCCCTGCGGCTCTCGGAATTTTCGTCTGTTCCAGGATCCTGTCAAACAGCTCCCTGTCCTCAGCTGCGTCCACATCCTCGGCTTGGGTGCCCAGGATGGGCACTCCCATTTTCATCAGACTTTCCGTCAGCTTGATGGCCGTCTGACCGCCGAACTGCACCACAGCGCCGTCGGGTTTCTCGATGTCCACAATATTCTTCACATCCTCCGGGGTCAGAGGCTCAAAGTACAGCTTGTCCGCAACATCGAAGTCTGTGGAAACGGTCTCCGGGTTGTTGTTGACAATAATGGTCTCATACCCCTCCCTGGAAAATGCCCAGGTACAGTGTACGGAGCAGTAGTCAAATTCCACACCCTGGCCGATACGGATGGGTCCGCTGCCCAGCACCAGCACCTTTTTCCGGTCATGGCTGCTGACAGCCTCATTTTCCCCGCCATAGACAGAGTAGTAATAGGGGGTGGCGGCGTCAAATTCCGCGGCGCAGGTATCCACCATCTTGTAGGCCGCGACGATTCCGTTCTCGTAGCGCATGTTCCTGACGGTTTCCTCGGATTTGCCGGTGAGCCTGGCAACCACATTGTCCGGGAACTCCAGGCGCTTGGCTTCCCTCAGCAAGTCCACGGTAAGGGCTTCGCTGCGGAGCCGCTTCTCCATCTCCACCAGAATGGCTATCTTGTCGATAAACCAGATATCAATTTTGGTAAGATCAAAAATGGTCTCATAGGCGATTCCCCTTCGCACCGCCTCGGCGATGACGAAGATCCGCCTGTCGTCCACAATCTTTAACCGCTCAATAAAATCATCATAGGACAGATGGCTGTACTCATCCGTCACCAGGCTGTCCACATGCTGTTCCAGAGAACGGATGGCTTTCATCAGAGCGCCCTCAAAGCTGGCGCAGATACTCATCACCTCGCCGGTGGCCTTCATTTGGGTGGTCAGGGTCCGCTTGGCGGTGATGAATTTATCAAAGGGCAGTCTTGGCAGCTTCACCACGCAGTAGTCGATGGCGGGTTCAAAGCTGGCGTAGGTCTTGCCAGTGATGGCGTTTTTAATCTCGTCCAGGTTGAACCCTAAGGCAATCTTGGTTGCGACCTTGGCGATGGGGAAACCGGTGGCCTTGCTGGCCAGGGCGGAGGAACGGCTGAGCCTTGGATTTACCTCAATCACCACATACTCCAGGCTGTCCGGATGAAGGGCAAACTGCACGTTACAGCTTCCGGTGATTTCGATTTCCTCAATGATACGCAGCGCTGCGGTCCGAAGCATTTCGCACTCCAGGCTTCCCAGGGTCTGGGTGGGCGCCACTACCATACTGTCTCCGGTGTGTACCCCTACCGGGTCGATATTTTCCATATTACATACGGCGATGCTGTTTCCGGCTGCGTCCCGCATCACCTCATACTCGATTTCCTTCCAGCCGGCAATGCAGCGCTCCACCAGCACCTGTCCCACCCGGGAAAGGCGCAGGCCGTTGCTTAAGATGTCGATCAGCTCCGCCTCATTGTTAGCGATACCGCCGCCGCTTCCACCCAAGGTGTAGGCCGGGCGCAGTACCACCGGATAGCCGATGGTGTTGGTGAAGGCGATTCCGTCCTCCACCGTTTCCACCACCAGGGAGGGAGCGCAGGGCTCACCGATTTTCTCCATGGTCTCCTTGAAGGCCAGCCGGTCCTCGGCCTTCTTGATGGTGAGGGGCGTGGTTCCGATGAGTTTTACACCGTGCTTTGCAAGAAAGCCGGACTCCGCCAGTTCCATCCCCAGATTCAGACCCGCCTGGCCGCCCAGGGTGGGCAGTACGCTGTCGGGGCGCTCTTTTAATATAATCTGTTCCAGCACCTTGATGGTCAGTGGCTCAATGTAAACCTCGTCCGCAATATCCTTGTCGGTCATGATGGTGGCCGGATTGGAATTGACCAGCACAACCTCCACGCCTTCCTCCTTCAAGGCCCGGCAGGCCTGGGTTCCGGCGTAGTCAAACTCTGCCGCCTGTCCGATGATGATCGGCCCGGAACCGATGACTAATACTTTCTTAATATCCGGATTCTTTGGCATTACTGATTCCCTCCCATCTTTTCGATAAACAAATCATACAGGTAGCTGCTGCTCTGGACGCCCTGGCTGGCCTCCGGGTAAAACTGCACGGAGAAGGCGTTTCCATTCTGGTAGGAAATCCCCTCGTTGGTCCTGTCGTTGACATTTACAAAGGATTCCTTCGCCACTTCCGGGTCCAGGCTGTCCGTCTCCACCACATAACCGTGGCTCTGAGTGGAAATGTAGACCCGTCCGGTCTTAATATCCCGCACAGGATAATTACTTCCTCTGTGACCGTGTTTCATTTTGGCGACGGTTGCGCCGGTGGCCAGGGCCAGAAGCTGATGTCCAAGACCGATTCCCATCAGGGGCAGGCCGCTTTCATAGAGTTTCTTCACTTCCGCCAGGATATCCCCGCACTCTCTGGGGTCCCCAGGGCCTCCGGAAAGGAGGATTCCATCGGGATGTTCCGCAAGAATCGTCTCCGCGGATGTACTCGCCGGATAAACCATCACGCTGCATTCCCGCTCATTTAAAATCCGCTCAATGCTTTTTCTGGTGCCGCAGTCCAGCAGCGCCACACGCTTTCCCTTGCCGGGGAGAACCTTTTTCTCCGCACAGGTCACTTGGGACACCAGATCACCGGCCCGGTGAGCTTTTATTCTCGGCAAAAGCTCCTCCAGGTTGTAATTTTCGTCGGTGGTGATCATACCGTTCATGGTTCCGTTGTTCCGAAGCAGCCTGGTCAGCGCCCGGGTATCGACGCCTGCGATTCCCGTAATATCATTTTTTACCAGGAAGTCCTCCAATGTTCCCTGACAGCGGAAATTGCTGGGCCGCCTCACAAGCTCGCGCACAATGAGTCCGTCCACCCAGGGCTTCGTGGATTCCATATCCGGCGTAACGCCGCAATTTCCAATTAAGGGGTAAGTCATAACAACTGCCTGTCCGGCATAAGAAGGGGTGGTGAGGACGTCAAGATAACCTGTCATAGAGGTGTTGAAAACAATTTCGCTGATGATTTCTTTTGGGGAGCCGATACTATTCCCCGGAAATACCGTGCCGTTTTCTAGGATGAGAAAAGCTTTCATAGGGTTTCACTTGTCCTTTCTACTGCTGTTGGGCAAAAAAAAGAGGGACCTGGCCTGTCACTGCCCACAGCGGGAACAGTAATCTCTTTTTTTCTGTCTGTTTTTAAATTGTAAAAAGTTTATCATAACGGCTTTTATTTTTCAACTGTTTTTTGCACAAAAATTTTTACAAAATCCGGTAAGGCCCCCGGCAAAAAATTGTCAGAATTGTTTGCCGGGGCTGGTACATTCAGGCATACCGGAATCGGACGGCAGGAAAAACTATCTCCTGATGCCGGGAACCACATACTGAAAATCTATGGCAGTCCCGCCAGCAGTTCCTGATTGGAGAGGGCGCTGATCCTGTCCACCGGATATATGCACCTGCCATACCCCGGGTTACTGTAACAGGAGGCGGCAGATTCAAAGACGACATAGGTGTAGTCCCCGTCGGTGGCCAGTTCCTCCGCCATAGGCGGGAAACGGTACTGAGCCGCCTGCGTCAGCGCAAATTCCCCGGAGTCCTGCTTCAGTTCATAAAGATAAACTTTGGAATCCCGGTAGCGGCCACAGGAAGTGCTTAGAAGGGCATAAGTCGTATTCTCCTGTTCTAGAAACGCGATTCCCTGAGCGTAGGCGGGGATTTCCGCAGCGCTCTCCCACAAAAGCCGGGTAGTATCCTCTTCCTGCTCCAGGCGGTAGCAGTTAAGCGTTCCTGTTCCGCTTAAGGACGAGCGATAAGTGCCCACCCAGAGCCGCTCGTTGTAATAGCTCACAAAGGAAGCCGTAACGCCGCAGTAGAGATTTTGTCCATAACTTTCTACCCGATAGCTGTCGCGGCCGGAGGCGGCCGCTTCCTCGATAAGCTCATAAGGCAGAGAGCTTACATAGCCGCTGGTGCTTTTCGCGATCCATACGTTGCTTCCGTCAAAGGTAATGCCGCCCACATGGTTCTGGTCCGGCAGAATCAGCGTCACCAGAAAACCGCGGGCCGAAGCGTCCCGGTTGGACAGGACGTAAACGACGGATTTCTCCACTTTCTTATTGTCATAGGCGGTAATCAGCATGTAATCTCCGGCGATACAGATCCCCTGTGGAACCATATGGTGGGAACCAATATCCCCCATGCTGGTATAGGAAAGTCCCGGCAGAGCCGTGCTGTATTCCTCCCGGTACAGATTCGCGAACTGGCCGTAGCGTTTGATCGTTCCCGCAAAACGCTTCTGGAAACGGTAATCCGTGCTGGTAATAGGCTCCGTCACACTTCTGTCTGTAAAAAAGACAGGAAAGCGCAGGACCACATAGCCTATCTGGCTGATCACCGCCGCCCAGAAAAGGCATGCTGTCAAAAACATTCCAATCCGTATCACAATTCCGTATTCCATGCGCCTCGCTCGTACCATACTGCACCTTTTTCTTTCTGTATGCCATTCTCGAAATTTATCTAAAAATAGTATATCCAGAAAAAATATAGTCAGCATTAACAATAAATGTATAATTTGTAAACATTTTTTAGATATTTAGTACAGATAATGTTCCCGTTAGGGCATGTCTATAGCGGACAAAGAAAAAAGAAAACTGCCACACCAACGTATGCGCAGTTCTCTTTCTGTCTCTGACTCTTCTATTATCTCTTATCTCTCCGGTGGCACCAGCTTTTCCTGGCCGCCCATATAAGGCCGCAGGGCCACAGGCACATTCACACTGCCGTCCGCATTCAGATTATTCTCCAAAAAGGCGATCAACATCCGGGGCGGAGCCACCACCGTGTTGTTCAAAGTGTGAGCAAAATACTTGCCGTCCTGGCCGTTGACACGGATTTTCAGGCGGCGGGCCTGGGCGTCTCCCAGGTTGGAGCAACTGCCCACCTCAAAATATTTCTGCTGTCTGGGGGACCATGCCTCCACGTCGATGGATTTCACCTTCAGATCCGCCAGATCCCCGGAACAGCATTCCAGAGTCCGCACCGGAATATCCAGAGAGCGGAACAAGTCCACAGTGTTCTGCCACAGCTTATCAAACCACATGGGGGATTCCTCCGGCTTGCAGACCACGATCATCTCCTGCTTCTCAAACTGATGAATCCGGTACACGCCCCGCTCCTCAATGCCGTGGGCCCCCTTCTCCTTCCGGAAGCAGGGAGAATAGCTGGTAAGGGTCTTGGGCAGCTCTTCCTCCTGTAAAATGGTGTCGATGAATTTTCCGATCATGGAGTGCTCGCTGGTACCGATCAGATACAGGTCTTCGCCCTCAATCTTGTACATCATGGCGTCCATCTCGGCAAAGCTCATGACGCCGGTAACCACGTTGCTACGAATCATAAAGGGCGGTACGCAGTAGGTAAAGCCCCGGTTGATCATAAAATCTCTGGCATAGGAAATCACCGCGGAGTGAAGTCTCGCAATGTCCCCCATCAGATAGTAAAATCCGTTTCCGGCTACCTTCCGGGCGCTGTCTAAGTCCAGGCCGTGAAAAGACTCCATAATCTGAGCGTGGTAGGGGATCTCAAAGTCCGGCATCACCGGCTCCCCGAACCGCTCCACCTCCACATTCTCACTGTCGTCCTTTCCGATGGGAACGGAGGGGTCGATGATGTTGGGGATGATCATCATGATACCCGTTACCTTCTCCCGCAGCTCCGTCTCTTCCTTCTCAAGAACAGCCAGTCGCTCCGCCCCGGCATTTACCCGGGCCTTCACGGCCTCGGCTTCTTCCTTCTTACCCTGGGCCATCAGCGCGCCAATCTGTTTGGACAGTTTTTTACGCTCCGCCCGCAGATCATCCGCCTCCTGCTGGGCCGCCCTGGCCTTCACGTCCAGCTCGATGACTTTGTCCACCAGGGGAAGCTTGCTGTCCTGGAATTTATTTTTGATGTTCTGTTTTACAATGTCCGGGTTCTCCCGCAAAAATTTTAAGTCAATCATTCTTATTCCTCTCCGCTTCTGTTTTCCGGCTGTTTTAAGCTTTCCCACATTTCACCATAGCCACTAAACTCATTGTTCGCCTCCGGCTCCAATTCGTTAAGGGACTAGGTATTCGTTCTGCTAAGCTCGACAACACCTCGCCAAGCAGAACTATTATAGCGCAGTTTGTGGATTCTGGCAAGGTGGTTTTGCTTAGCTGTCATAGTAATGATACCGGCAAGCCAAAATAAAGACGTTTTCCTCGTCGAGCTTGTATATCAGTCTGTCCCGGTCATTGATTCTCCTGCTCCAAAATCCTGACAAATTCCCGGAACCTGTGTCAATTTTTCATATACCGCTTCAGTTCTTCATAAAAATTTTCTCTGGTTCCTGCCATAATCACAACGATTATTTCTCCATTCTGATATTCCACCGTATAAGCCAATTCATAATTGGTTTTATTATAGTAAATATCATAACCGTAAATTCCCGCCAAGTCCCCTGTTTTGGCGTCCCCCACCGTATAATCCGCGCAAATTGTATCAACGGCTTCCTGATACAATTTTTTTAATGTCTTATCCTTCAACTTTTTTAAAAATTTAGCGGCAGGAGGAAGAAAACGTACCTCCATCATACGTTGTCCTCCTCATCAAAAATTTCCTGGTACGTCATATACTCTGTCTCGGAAGCTGCCGCACGTTTCGCCTCCTCTAACATAGCATCTACTGCCGGCCGTATCTGCTTCTGCCTTCTCTTAAACTCGCAAAGCAACTCCTCTCCACTATAGCCTTCCCGAATCAAATCTGCCAGTAATTCCTCCGCAAACGCTCCGTCCCTGTTCTGCCTGGCCGGCCTAAGCACCAACTCATTTCCCCGAACCACACACTCTGCTTCCGTATCAAATCCCAACATTACAAAGAATTTCTTGGGTATTGTTATCTGACGTTTTTCAGAAATATGAATCTTTTTTGTTTCCATGATATCACGCCTTTTGGCTGTGTCAATCGCCATATAATCCCTCCCGAATTAAAATTGCAAACTTTCTTTGTTTCCATGTTTTAAAGAAATTGTACTTCAAAGAAATATATTTGTCAAGTCATTCAGGAAGATGGTATCCCCCTTGTATACACGCTTTTTACGGAACCTCCCAACGCTCCAGGCCGTAACGGAGCGTTTTGTAAACGGTGACCGCTACCTCCGCCAAAATTACGATAAGACAAATTGTTAGAACCACATTCGTTATAGTTCCGGCGTTCCAGTGGGCCAGAAGGCCCTGGCTCTCCACAAACACTTCCCCCAGAAGCTGCCTACAATTTTCAATAAAATCCGTATTCCAGAAGGTTGTCGTTTTGAGTGCGGCAATGCAGGTGACGATCTGTAAAATCCCGCCAAACACAATTCCGCTAATCATCACCGTTTTACAATAATGCCCGACGGCAAGGCGGACGACAGAATCTATCACGCCAAACAGCATACTTAGAAGAATCCATGGATAAATCCTGTTCCACTCTGCCAAATTCAAAACAGGAACCGTAACCCATTGACCGCTTTCTCTGGAAACTAGGGCGAACAGCTCCGGCGCAAGCAGAAAAAGTATGCATACAAAGACCGAGAGTATAATGTTCACGATACTGTCACTGCGCTTAATCAGTGCCTTCTTATGCGGTATGGGCTCCAAATACTCCGTCGTCCATCCGGCCTTCTTCCCGGAAAAATTATCCCCTGGCTCCCGCGCCGTCCATTTTGCCATCTTTCCAATATCCAGCTTTACCCTCCGACGCTCCAACAGAGCGAAAATCAGCGTTACTGCGCCAAAGGCCCCCATTGCGGACACAATGCCGTTTCCGATCATGTCCGCCACGGCCTCCGCAATAACTCTTGCCAAAATCCGAAGATCAGGCGTATTCAGGCTGAACCCCACCTCCCTGAAACCTTCCAGCACACCGACCACCAACACCGAAATCAGCACGCCAACCAACACGACCTTCATAAACCACCGATAGGTATCAAAATACTCCGGCCCGATTACATAATGGGTATCATCCTGATATTTTTTTGCAAAATCCGCAGGATTGCCCAGCTTTGTCAAAATTTCATCCATGGAAGAAGTTCCCCCGGAAGTATCCGTTTCTTTGGCGGCTTCCGCCGCCTCCCACATATCTCCTATCAGTTCCTCAAGCTCTAGCCCTACCTCCTTACGCTGGTCTCCCGGCAGACGTCGGACTACCTGATAAATGTACCGTTCCATCAAATCTCTGTCTTTTTTATTCATAGCTCCTCCTCCTTCCACAGCTGCTCCATACCGGCGGCTAGTTGCTGCCACTGACCCTTAAGTTCCCGGTAAATCTCACTGCCATATTCCGTTCTCTGGTAGTATTTTCTGGGCTTGGAACCGCCCATCTCCCACTGGCTCTTGAGAAGCCCCTGCTTCTCTAACCGGCGAAGTAACGGATACAGTGTGTTGGGGTCGATGGACACGCCCTTCTCTTCCAGACTCTGTACCAGAGAATAGCCGTATTTGGGCGTTCCCATCTGGCTTAATACGCTAAGCACCAGCGTTCCTCTGCGAAGCTCCATCAACAGACTGTCCCGTAAATCCTTTTCTTCTCCCACAGCCATACACCTCCTGACTTCATTATACTGTGTATTGCACAGTATTGTCAATGTAAAAATATAGTTGAATTTCTCTTGTAAGCATCAGTCTCAGCAAAAAAAACGATACAAAAGACCGCTCTACTCTGTATCGTAGCAGAGGCGAAAAACTCTTGTATCGTAGCAAAGTCATATTCAATCCATTCCTATTTTTTGCGGCAGAAAAAGCAAGATTTTTTGAAAAAGAAGGTATCGCTCCACCCTCAATGTTGAAGATTTTGCCGACACCTTCTTTTTCCTGAATTTTTCTGCCCGGCCATGCCGCGGCACGACCATCAGCTTCCGCTTCCGCGCTTACTCATGCCGCAGCGCGTCAATGGGATTCAGATTCGCCGCCTTATAGGAGGGCAGCAACCCGAACACAATACCGATGATCATGGAAAATACCACGGCACCCACCGCCGCCGGCGCGCTGATGGCCACCAGCGTTCCGGTGAGCTTGGATATGACCTCCGCCAGAATGATTCCCACGATCACGCCGAACAATCCGCCCAGACTGGTCAGCACTGCCGCCTCGGTTAAAAACTGTCCCAGTATCCTGGATTTTCTGGCTCCAATGGCCTTCTTCAATCCAATCTCCTGGGTCCGCTCCGTCACCGACACCAGCATGATGTTCATGACGCCGATACCGCCCACCAGAAGGGAAATTCCCGCAATCCATATCAGCATGGTGTTGGTGGATCTGCTCAACTCCTGAATTTCCTTGGCCTGCTCTAAGAGATCAATGGCCTTGTACTGTATGGTGTTATCTGTCACCGACAGATAAGAATTCAAAATATCCGCGCTCTTTTTGCCCGCCGCCGTCATGTCCTCGGTATTGTTCACCGTCAGCACCAGCTTCTGGGGCTCATCATAGCCATAAAGCCCCGGCCAGGTCGCATAGGGCACAAACACGCCGCCGCTGCTTCGCTGGGCGTACATGTAATAATCATCCATGCTGTTGATCACCGGTTCAAACTTACTGGACTTTGTCACCACTCCGATGACCACGTAAGGCTCCTTTAAAATCTCAATGGTTTTTCCCACCGGATCCTCCCCGGAAAACAACGTTTCCGCGGAGTCCTCGTCAAGAACGGCCACCTTTCTGAAATTGCTGACGTCTCCGTCGTCAAAAACACGCCCGCTCTTGACTATGTAATTGCACACATCAAAATATTCCTTCTCAACGCCGTAAAGCTTTCCGCCGGTAATTCCCGTATTTTTATGGTAAATGGTATTGTAAGTATCCCTGGATACGAAGAGGGCGGCGTCCTTCACTTCCTCCACACCTCGAATCTCCTCAAGGACCTCCCTGGTGATAACGGGAACCCCCTCGGGAATTCCGCTGTACTCTATTTCATAGGTGGAATCCCCCATGTACAACTGCACGTTGACATTGTTGTCCCCGGCGCCAATCAAATTCTGCTTAATCTGCTCGTTCGTTCCTGTGATGGTAGAGACAATGGCGATGATCGCCGCAATCCCGATAATGATACCAAGCATGGTAAGGAACGAACGCATTTTATGTGACCAAATCCCCTGAAAGGACAGTCTGATATTTTCTAACATGAGCCGCTCTCCTCCTTAATAATATATCATTCCGGAATCGGAAGTGTCTTTTACCCGGATACCCTCTTTCGCCGTCTTTCCGTAAGGGAAGGCAATCCTGTCCTCCCTGGAAAGTCCCGACTTGATCTCTACGGCTTCCCCGTAAATGGTTTTCCCGGTCTCCACATACTGCTTCTTCAGGCGATCCTTCTCATCGGCTATCATCACATAGCTTCTGCCGTTCTCTTCACGGATATAGGCCTTCTGTAGATAAAGGGCGCTCGCCTCCTCCTCGGAATACATGGCGGTCATGGTCAGATCCACATACTCCCCGTTTCGAAGTCCTTCCGTATCGGAAATATAGGCCGTATAGGGGTAGTAGGACACGTTTGGATTGCCCTCTCCCCAGCTGTTGCTGTTCTCCGTGGGGTAGGGAGAAATCTCCTGAATGGTAGCCTCGAAACTCATGCCGCTCTCCCAGGAGTTGGCATATACTACCTGGCCCACCGTGACATCCTCAAGCTGAAGCTCTGTCAGGGTTCCGGATACATACAGACCTTCCGACCCGGACACTGTGAGGAAGGGGGACCCATCCTGGGGTGGATTTGCCATGTCTCCCACAGTCTTGACGGTTCCGTCCACTGTGGCTGTCACCACGCCGTCCGCTGTCACCTTTTTCATCTGTTCCAACTGAAGCTCCGCCTGGCGTCTCTGCAAATCAAGATCCTTTAAATTCTTCTCGGCAGTCTTGACAGCCGCGGCAAGCTCCTTGGCAGTATAGCCCTGAGGAATTTCCGGTTCCACAGGAAGCTCCGGTTCTTCTGGCAGCTCCGGCTCCTCCGGCACTTCTTCCTCTATGGGAGCCTTGGCCTCCACAGACCATTTTGCCAAGTCGTCAAAAGCCATGCCGTTAAATTGTCTGGTGTTGATATCCCAGAATTTTCCGGACACGGCCGCACCGGAGGTTGGGTCGATTATCTGCAGCCTCACAAACACGGGTGTTTCCGCTAAAGCAATCTGATTCAGATAACTGCCCTCCACATAACATCCAGGCATGCAGCGGATAATATAAGGAGCCTCCGGCGTTCCTTTTCCGCCGCTCTCAGCAAGTTCAGTATCCACCTCTCCGTTTAAAAAGTGAAATGCCCCGGCCGTTTCGTCATACTGCACCGGCTCCACTGGTTCCGGCTCCGGTTCTGCGGGCTGTTCCGGAATCACAGGCTGCTCCGGTATGGGGGTTGTGTTCTTCAATTTTTCCAGCTCCCGCTTTGCCAGTATGATCTTATTCTTGATATTCTCGACCTCCAGCTCCTGCATCTCTACCTGAAGCTCGGTGAGGGTCATGTCATAGGCCAGCAACTGGTCGCCGGCCTTTACCTCCTGCCCCTCTGCCACATAAACCTCCTTCAACGTCTGGCCTTCAATGAGATACACATCCTGGTAAAAATCATTCGTCACCATACCGGAGCTTGTCATCTCATTTCCGCTGTAGCCCCAGGTAAGATTTTCCACCGGTTGGACCTCTGCCACCAGCTGATTGTTCCGCTGCCACAGATAGATGAAAATTCCTCCGGCAGCCAGGGCCGCAACGACCAGCAGGGTTATAATAGTTACGATAATCTTCTTCGTCCTACGCATCCTGTACCTCCTTGCTGCCCTCGGTAATCTCACCGTCTATAATCTGCACCACACGCTTTGCGTGGGAAGCTATGGCTTTGTCATGGGTGATCATCACAATAGTGACTCCCTCCCTGTGCAGAGCCGCAAACAGCTCCATAATCTGTTTCCCGGACTTGGAATCCAGGGCTCCTGTTGGCTCATCCGCAAGCAGCAGCTTGGGATTGTTCACCATGGCCCGGGCAATGGCTACGCGCTGTTTCTGCCCGCCGGATAACTGAGTCGGTTTGAAATTCAGACGATCTCCCAGCCCAACCCGCTCAAGAGCCCTGGCCGCCCGCTCCCTTCGCTCTCTTTTTTTAACGCCTGCATAGCTTAAGGGCAGAGCCACATTCTCAAGGGCGCTCTGTCTCGGCAGCAGATGAAAGCTCTGGAACACGAAGCCAATGCTTCTTAAACGCACATTCGACATTTCTTTATCCTTGTACTTTAAAATATCTTCTCCGGCCAGCTCATAAGTCCCGGAAGTGGGACGGTCCAGGCAGCCGATGATATTCATCAGGGTGGTTTTTCCGGAACCGGAAGGACCCATAACGGCCACGTACTCCCCTTCCTCCACCTGCAGGGAAATATCCTTCAGCACCGGTACCACCAGCTTATCCTGTTGATAATCCTTATAAATATGTTTCAAATCAAGTATCATAGAGGCACCTCCGGAATCTATTCTAAGACGCCGGCGTCCGCCGGAGTATCTGTCATCGGAACATCTGAAGCTCCATCGTCTATGGTTCCTTCTTCCGGCATACCCTCGTCCATGAGTATATCGTCGTCCTCCTGCATCCCCTCATCTATAGGCATATCGCCGCCTTCCGGCATACCCTCATCCACGGGCATGTCGCCGTTTTCCTCCTGATACATGGGAGAGGTGTAATCCACCTCAGCCATGTCGGTTACGGTGGGAACGCCCTCATACATGGAATTCATGGGAAAGGCAATATAATCCTCCTCACTGAGACCGGATAAAATCTCATAGGCCGCCATCTCCCCGTCATACTCACCCAGCTCTACCCTGCGCTTTTCCAACCGCTGCTTTCCGTTGTCCGCCCACACATAGCTTCCATCTTCGTCCGTCACGATATAACCCTCATAAAGCCAGAGTCCTTCCTTTGGCTGGGTCTGGCCCATGTCCATCTCAATATAGACATGCTGTCCCAGAATCAGGCCTTCCGCATCGTCCAGGGCTATGTAAAAGGGATATTTGCTGGCCGTCTCCGGGCTGCCCCCGTCATACATCACGCCATTGTTATTACTGCTCTCCGTGGTATTGGTATCCACCTCCGTGACAGTCCCCGTCCAGGTCTGCTCCTCATCCACTCTGGAGCGCAGAATCACCGGAGAACCAACCGGGATACTGTACACATTCTGCTCATTTACCGTTCCCTTAACACGATAATCCCCCACAGCCAGAACCGTCATAAAGGGCATCTCCTGACCCGTATAGGGATCCACACCATTTTCACTGATGCTCTTGATAGTACCGGCAAGCTCACTGTTCACCACAGCGTTATTTAAGGATTCTTCTTTCTTGGCTATCTCTGCCTTCTTGCTCTCTTTGTTGTACTCAGCCTGCTTAATGGAGGTCTGGATAGACTGAATCTGGGTGGTATACTGAAATTTTTCATCCTCGGATACCGCCGCCCGCTCCTCCTTAAGTGCCTCAATCTGACTGTAGTAATCGGAGATCTGATTGTCTATCCCCTCCATCTCCAGCTTTGCCTGCGCGATCTCATCCTTGATGGAATCAGTATCGTACTCAAATAAGGGAGTGCCCACTTCCACCATATCCCCCTCTTTTACAAAAATCTCCTTCACGGTCTTTTCCGAATTCTTCTTGATTTCCCAGGACTGCTGGGGCTCCACCACGCCGGAATAACGGTTCTGCACTCCTGCGTTTGTGTTGGTTAATGTGGCTACGGACTCCACATACACCTTGTCACCGTTGTTACTTCCCCCTCCGATACCTCGAAGCAGGAACCATACTCCTGTCGCCGCCGCCGCAACTACTACGACTGCAACTGCGGCAATAATACCGATTTTTTTCTTACTCATGCTTTTCCTCCTAAAAAAATGATACGACAACTGTCTTGTTGCTGCCTCTGCTCTGTTAGACGAGACAGAGTCCGAAAAAGTTTTAAAAAAAGATGGCTATGCCGCCTTTCTTACGTTCATAACCATCCTAACATCCGCACATTATGAAAGCTGATTGTTTTTCTTAAAGTTTCCTTAAATTTCCACTTCAAGCTATTATAATTTATAGGTTTTGTCGAATTTGTTCTTAATTTGTTGCTAACACTTAAGAATGAAAACTACTTTTTGAGACGCATTTTATTTTTTGGATACTTGTTTGCAATTTCAAGATTTTGTTATATAATAGCCTTGAAACTTACTGCTGAAAAACATGTATGCGTAATACAACAAATATAACAAATAAAACAAAAAGGATGTGCTTATTATGATGTATCCATTTATTACACTGAACGATGACACAGAAATTACTCACTCCGAAATGAAGCCGGACGGCAAAGTCAAAGTTTACATCGAAACCCCAGATATCAAAGACGGATTTCACAACGCCACCTGCTGGCTTCCGGAATACACATGGGAGGATATCGAAGGCTACTCCGAAGCCGAACTAAATTACTTTCAGCAGTTAATAAAAGATAATGCGCACCTCATTATAGAGTTTTCCCAGGAGGGGGGAATCTTAAATGCCACAAATTCTTAGAATTGGGCCGTATATGATATACTTCTGGTCAAATGAAAATAATCCTCTGGAACCAGTTCATGTTCACATTGCCGAAGGACGCGCCAGTGCCAATGCCACAAAACTTTGGATAACACAATCTGGAAAGGTCCTTCTTTGTAATAATAATTCAAAGATTCCGCCAAGAATTCTGAACAAATTGATACGCGTGGTTGAAGCCAATAGTACCTCTATTATTCAAAAGTGGCTTGACTGTTTCGGTGAAATCCACTACTTCTGCTGAATAAAGAGCTATTTTGAACCGCGCCTCGAGAGCCCTAACCGTCCCTATCAGCAACACTCCCAAAAGAAAACCTCCCTGGCGGCACCACCGCCAGAGTAGCCAACAAAGGCCCTCCACCCCTCCAAGTTCAAGAGGTTGAGAGCCTTTTTACTTATCATCAGTCACTTCCGGAAATCAGCCTATATTCACCTTTCCCGGTTTCTATTCCAAATCATATATGCCACTTACACCAGAGGATATTTTCCAGTCAAAACGCTGACAATACTCCGCGCCTTATCCGCCGCTGCCTCGCCCTCCTTAATCATGCAGGCGATTGCCTCGGCTACCTGGTCCATATCGTCGGTATTAAAGCCTCTGGAGGTAACAGCCGGAGAGCCCAGGCGGATACCGCTGGTCACGAAGGGGGACTTGGGATCGTTGGGAATGGTATTCTTGTTGCAGGTGATGTTGACGGAATCCAGAAGCTTCTCCACTTCCTTACCGGTCAGATCATAGGGCGTCAAGTCCACCAGCATTAAATGATTGTCCGTGCCGCCGCTCACCAGCTTGATGTCCCGCTTCATCAAGCCCTGAGCCAGTGCCTGGGCATTGTCGATGACATTCTGCTGATACACCTTGAAGCTGTCCTCCAGGGCCTCTTTGAAGCAGACCGCCTTGGCTGCGATCACATGCATCAGAGGTCCGCCCTGGATACCGGGAAATACGGCCTTGTTGAAGTTGAATTTCTCCGCCTCAGCCTGATTGCAGAGAATCATACCGCCTCTGGGCCCCCGCAGGGTCTTGTGGGTGGTGGTAGTCACCACATGCGCATGGGGAAAGGGACTTGGATGAAGGCCTGCGGCCACCAGTCCCGCAATGTGCGCCATATCCACGAACAGGTATGCGCCCACCTCGTCCGCAATCTCCCGGAACCGCTTGAAATCAATGGTTCTTGCATAGGCGCTGGCCCCGGCAATGATCATTTTGGGCTTACATTCCCTGGCAATTTTAAGCACCTGGTCGTAATCGATAAATCCCTCGTCATTCACGCCGTAAGGAACAATGTGAAAATAGGTACCGGAAAAATTCACCGGGCTTCCGTGGGTCAAATGTCCGCCATGATCCAGATTCATACCCATCACGGTGTCGCCGGGCTTTAACATGGCAAACTGAACCGCCATATTGGCCTGAGCGCCGGAATGGGGCTGCACATTGGCATAATCACAGCCGAACAGCTTTTTCGCCCGCTCAATCGCGAGATTCTCCACCACGTCCACACACTGGCAACCGCCGTAGTACCGTTTTCCGGGATAGCCTTCCGCATATTTGTTGGTCATGGGGCTTCCCATGGCTGCCATCACTGCCTTGCTCACCCAGTTTTCCGAGGCAATCAACTCGATATGGCTGTTTTGACGGTCCATCTCCGCAGTGATGGCGTCCGCTACCTGACTATCCACTGCCTTTACTTCTTCTAATGAATACATTGTCCTTACATCCTTCCTTTTCGCTTTACTTTAGTAATATGCCAAATCACTTCTTCAATTATTATAGCGGTTTTGCTGTGGGTTTGCAATATAAAAAATTTTCTGGTGATAAGTGGTGGGGGCAGGGTATTGGCTTCGGGGAGCGGCTCTGTCCGGGAAAGCGTGATAGAAATCCGGCCGCACGGTTAGATCACCTGTCTTATGTGAAGAAATAAATTCCTGCCGCCAGAAGGGCGGTTTCCACGAAAAATATCGCCGGCATTCCGATGACGAAGGATTTGTGTTTCGTCTTGTGCCGGCAGAGGTACATGCCCAGGAGGCTTCCGGGACTGCCTCCCAGGAGAGCCGCCAGAAATAACGTTTTTTCGGGAATGCGCCATTTGTGCCGGGCAGCGCGGCGCTTATCTGTAAACATCAGCAGGAAACTGATGATATTGATTCCTATGAGATAATAGACAAACCATACGTGTGGTTTCATCTTCTCCTCCTTCTACTTCCGCCGGCCGATGACATAGACGGAAAAATCTTCCTTTTCGTTCAGGCAGAATTCGTTGAGAAGCCGCCAGCCCTCCCGCAGGCGAAGCTGCTTTTTGATGAGGCCTTTTTCATTGGAATAGAGAATCATCACGCCGTCCCGCTTCAAGACCTCCTCGGCTTTATCGAAAAAGCGGCTGTAAAATATATCCTGCTCCTCCTTTGTCTTTTTCCCCCGCACCGGCATGTTGGTGAAAATCTCATCAAAAAGATACTCATGGGTGAAGGCAAAGAAATCCCGGTTGATGTAGTGGATTTCCTTTCCGGTCCGGGCGGTATTGATCCGGGCCTTGGCGATGGCCTCCCCGAAGATGTCAATGCCGTACATGGGGCCGGCCTGCCTGGCCCGGTCCCGCTCTATGAGCATGGTTCCCACCCCGCAGAAGGGGTCCAGCACCTGGGCCCTGTCGCCAAAATAGGGGACCGTCAAAGCCGCTATCAGCGCCGCGTCCGAGGGATGAATGGAGGCGGCAATGCTCTCCTTCCGATAGGAAAACCGGGTATCCTTCAGCGTGTGCAGCTTCAAAAGGGGCAGGAAGGTTCCGTCCTTCCGCTCCGCCAGCTTCAATTCTGCCTCATAGTGGTCGGGGCTGTTAATCAGCCTGCGCTCCGTGCGCTGTTCCAGCTCAAAGGAACATTTTTTGATAAAATCGCCGCGCTTATCAAGAGGCATTTTCCCCGCCACGGTAATGCGAAACCGAAAGGTGGAAAACGGCCCATGGCCCCGCTCCAGCAATTCCAGCAGATTGGAGCCGGCGATTCCCGCAGCCGCCTTCTCCGGGTCCGCCTCCACCGTTGTTACGTCAAGCCAGAACAAAAGCTCCCGGAAGGTGGGGATAAAAAGCAGATGAGACAGCTCCGCGTTTCGGACCCTGACCCCCAACGGTACCAGAGACACCTTCGCCTCCTTCACCTGACGGGCCGTGATCTCCCGGTAATTCCGGTTGGTGGTCAGCAGCACATCATACCGCTCCTTAAAACCGGTAAAGGCATGGTTCTCACCCGGCGTTTCCTTAAGCACCAATCTCTGAAGCCTGGAAACCTCCTCCCGGTAATGCTTGCGGTTTTCCTCCGTCACCTCACGGGCCGTCAGCTTCGTCAGCTGCTCCCGCAGTTTTTCTATATAAGCGGAAATGTCCAGATGCTCCATGGCTTTCAGATAATCCGCCCGGACAAACAGCGTTTCCTCCTTTTCATAGGCCTGATACAGATCCGCCAGAAGTTCCTGAATCCCCAGTTCTCCGATCAGAAGAGCCGCATTTTTGCGAGCCTTCGGGTCCTCATGGGATAAAAGGGCGGCCAACAGCTCCCGTTCGCCCGCAAAAAGCCGAAAAAGCCCGTCCCGTTCCGACGGCTCCTTCAGCCTGCTTCTGATTTCAATTAAATTTTCCCGAACATTCACGCCCTGCTTGATATCATGTAAAATTTCTTCCATCTTTTCTCCTCTACGAAAGCCCTTCCGGCTCCTCGGTTCCATGGGTCTTAATATACTCCTGCACATCCAGAAGAAACTGCTCCCAGGCATCCTCATGCTGGACAAAATACCGGGGACAGTCCTTCCCCGTCACGTCATAGTGGCGGATCACATCCTCCGTGGTAAAATCAAACTTTCCGCACAGCCATGCCGTCAGCTCCACCAGAGAGTTATAGGTGGCTTCCGTAAACTCCCCGGTCTCATCCATGTGACAGCACTCGATGGACAGGGTGTCCTCATTGCGCTCATTGGATGCGTAGGCAATCTCACTGCTGGGAATACACTGAATGATCTCCCCGTCGATGCCGATGATAAAATGGCTGCTGGCTTTGGTAAGTTTAGAATCCTTAAGCCCTTCAAAATAATCATGGTTCTGCTGGGCCGTAGTCCCCGGGTTGGCCGTATAGTGAATCACCAGCCCCTTTACCTCTTTGAGCGCCGTCTGGGGCCTGGAATATGGATTAGGCGTCAGCAGCTGCACATCAAATTCCGGCATTTCCGTAACCTTCCTGGAAAAATTTTCCGCCAGGGCCTGCTTCTGCTCCCTGGCCTTGATAAGCTTCGCCGTCACCGTCCCCAAGACCAGAATCAGCGCAACCGCCGCCACGAAAAGCCCGATTCGCCGCAGCAACTGTATGGTCCTCTTTTTCTTTTTTCTCCGTATTCTCTCACGCGCAGCCTGTCTTCTACGCATTTCTTCCGTATTCATGAAACATCTTCACCCTGTCACAAAATTTTCGTACCATTGCGAACCTACTAAAATAAGTTCTTAAAAAAGTCTACGATAGACTGAAAGAATTCCGCCACCTTATCAAAAAAGCCGCTGGACTGCCCAATCTCCGCAAGCTTATCATACAAATCCTTCGCCTGGCTCATCAGCGCGTCGATATCCAGGTCCAAATCGCTGATTTTCTGCAGCAACTCATTGATTCTTAGCATATCCTCATCACTTAAAGAAATCTCAAATTCCTTTTCAGCATCTTCAATGGCCTTCTGAATCTCTTCCTCCGTCTTCAGCCCCTGCTCCACAATCTGCTGCTTTAAGTAGGCGATAAATTCCTCCACCTGCTGAGAGTCTCCCACGCTCTCCGCCAGCTCTCCGGTGAGCACCAGTTCGTTGACTGCCGCGTCCATACTCTCCTCGGAAACCTCCTCCCCGGTCATGACCGAATAAGCCTTCATGGCTCCCACCAGAGCCGCCGTTCCCGAGATGGGGAAGGGTCCCGCCACGATCATGTCCGCATCGGTAATTCCCGCCGTAATCAGAGCATTTTTATACATACCCACCGTGCAGTAGGAAATATTTTTCGTGGTAATGTTAATTCCGTTTCCCTGCTCCCGTTTCACCACCAGCACCGAAGACAAGGACCGCTTTCCGATGGTTTCCGCGGACAGATAGTCTCCCAGATACTGATACTCCTCATCGATGGTGGTATAAATGACATCATACTCGGAAAGCTCGGCGGGGTCCACGCCCAACAGCGCAAGCACCGTATTCCGCTGCTCCTCCGAGAGGTTCGCCCCCAGGGACAGATAGGGCTTATCCTCCTTGGTGATGGGCTCCGTCACCTCGCCCTCCTGCTCCACAGGCTCCGTCACCTCGCCCTCCTGGGCAAACGCCGTCAGGGAGGAAGCCAGCATGGTAAGCGCCAACAAAACTGCTGTTATCTTCTTTTTCATTAAATCTCCTCTTTTCTAAAATCTCCGTGGTTGCAAAATCTCTCTTTCCATGTTTCTATTTTCCAATTTTTAGGGAAGTTCGCGGAACTTTTCTCTAAAATAAAAACCGGTCCTTAAGTAAGCCTGTGCACCTCGATCCAGTGGTAGATGTCCTCATACACCTGCTGCCGGTCCAGCTCATTTAAAATCTCATGGCGGTCCGTCTCATACAACTTCCAGGTGATATCCAAAAGCCCCAGCGCTTCGTAGGTGTTGTACACCCGCACCACGCCCTTGCCGAATCCGCCCACCGGGTCGTCTTGCCCTGAGACAAAAAACAGCGGCAGCTTCTTTGGCATACGCGCCAGATTTTCCGGCTGGTTGTCATAATAAATGGTATCAAGCAGATTGTAAAATCCGTTCAAAGTAAACCGAAAAGTACATTTGGGGCTCCTGGAGTAAGCCTTTACAATCTCCACATCTTTGGTAAGCCAGCTGTTTGTGAGATTCTCGCCCCGGAACTTGTTATCGTTGCCTCCCAGAACAAGCTTCTGCATGAGTTTACTGCGGTACCGCCAGCCCCGAAATTTCGCCAGAAATCCGCACATTCCCTTGCCGAATTTCAGAAGGATGTCCGGCTGATACCCGGTACCCATAATTATGGCCCCCCGCAGCCTGTCATTGTGTATACACAGATACTTGCGGAGCAAAAAGGACCCCATGCTATGGCCCAGCATAAAGTAAGGCAGATCGGGATATTGCTCCTGGGTCATTGCTCGCAGCCGGTGCATATCCTCCACCAGCACGTTGCTTCCGTTCTTCTCCGTGGTGAAAAATCCCCAGTCCTCCGGGGTTCTCACCGACTCTCCATGGCCCAGATGGTCGTGGCCCACCACCAGATACCCCTGCCGGTTCATATATTTCGCAAAATCCTCATACCGCTCAATGTACTCCACCATGCCATGGGAAATTTGTAAAATCCCCTTGTAATCCGGCGTCTCCGGCGCCCAGCTCACCCCGTGAAGTTCCGTTTTCCCATCTGCGGATAAAAATGTAAAAACCCGTTTTGCCATGGTCCTTCTCCTCCTTTAGCAATAATTTTTTATCACGATCTGCAATGTCTCCTTTCCGTTAAAGCGGTTCAGTTCGGGATAATACACAAAGGACATGGTGACATTCACAGGAACCGCTTCTCCCTTAAATAGTAATTCTACCACATTATTTGTGTATTTTTCCGCTATAAAATTCTTAATTTTTTCTATATCTCCGAAATAAACGGCATCCATTACCCTGCCCAGGCTGCTTGCCACCCTCATGCGGCACACATTGTTGTTCTTCCCGATCACCCGGGCCGAGAGGATCCGGATGTCCTTATCGGCAAAGACCGGCTTTTCGTTTCCTTTTCCGAAGGGCTCCAGCACCGACAGTTCCCGCGCCAGCTGCGGTGTGATGTAATCAAGGGGCATTGGCACATCAATCATAATCTTCGGAATAAAATCCTCCCTCGTAAGCGTGGTGTATGTATTCAGTCCCTGCCGAAGCCTGGGAATGTCCTCCTCCTTAAGAGAAATCCCCGCCGCCATGGGGTGACCGCCGAATCTCGTAAACAGTTCCTTGACCTTACACAGTTCTTCGTACATGGAATATGCGGGAATGGAGCGGCCGGAGCCCTTGACCCCCTCCTCCGCCCGGGTCAGCACGAACACCGGATGATTATATTTCTCCCGGATTCTCCCTGCGATGATTCCCGCCAGGCTCTCGTGACAATCCGGCAAATACAGGACCAGCACCTTATCCCCGGCCTCCAGCGCCTCCCGGGCCAGCACATCCGCCTGCTCCACCCCCTGGGCGGTCATTTCCTTCCGGCTGGCGTTTAGGTCCGTCAGATCTTTGGCCAGTGAGACAGCCTCTCCCTCTTCCCTGGCCTGCAAAAGCTTCAGGGCCCGGATGGCCGTATCCAGACGTCCGCTGGCGTTCAGACAGGGACCCAGGATAAATCCCACATGGTAGGCTTTGACATCCTTAGGAGACAGCTTATTTTGTACCATCAGCGCGTGCAGCCCTAAATTATCCGTATTTTGCAGGCGCTTTAAACCCTCTTTTACAAGAATCCGGTTCTCTCCCAGCAGGTCCATCACATCCCCCACAGTGGCAAAGGCCGCATAGGGCAGATAGGCCTCAACCGCCTCCGGCTCTTTTCCCATTTCCTCAAACAACACCTGTACCAGCTTATAGGCCACCCCTGCTCCGCACAGGCTCTTGAAGGGATAGGGACAATCCGCCTGCTTGGGATTCACCACCGCGTCGGCACAGGGCGGCTGGTAGATTCTTCCCTCGTCTGTCTCCTCGTAGGGCACCTCGTGATGGTCCGTCACGATAACGGTCAGCCCCAGCTTCTTTCCCTCCGCGATCACATCCCCGGCAGCAATGCCGTTATCGCAGGTCAAGATGGTGTCTATGCCCTCCTCATGCGCCTCCAGAATCAGCCGTTCATTAATCCCGTACCCGTCCAGAATCCGGTTGGGAATGGCGATGTCCACCTGTGCGCCGCAGCTTTTCAATGCCTCCGACAAAATATAGGAGGACTGGATTCCGTCAATGTCATAGTCCCCGATGATACGAATCCGATTTTGATTTTTTATTTTGTCAATCAAGATGGCAACGGCCTTCTCCATGTCCTTCATGGTCCGGGGATTGTGAAGCTGCTCCACACCTCCGTTTAAATAGGCGTCTATGGCTTCCTCCCCAACGACCTCCCGGTTGCGTATGATCCTCGCTGTCACCGGGTCGATGGAAAACCGCTCTCCGATTCCTTTAAAATCGGCCTTTTTGGCCATGACCATCCATTTTTCCTTTATCTCTTCCATGTTCCTATCATTCTTTCCGCTCTTAATAAGTTACCTGCCACAGGGTCAGCCCCCTGGCTGGCATGGTAATTCCGGCCCACTCCCGGTTTTTGCTCTCCAGAATTTCCGGGATATCCTCCGGCTTTCGCTTCCCCTGGCCGATTTCCACCAGGGTTCCTACCAGAATCCGCACCATATGATGTAAAAACCCGTTTCCGGTAACTACAATGCAGACCTCCTCGCCTTTCTGCTCCACATCCAGAGAAAAAACTGTACGCACTGTAGATTTTTTCTTCTGCTTCAGACTGCAGAAAGCCGCAAAGTCATGGGTGCCCACAAGAAGCTCTGCCGCCTCCTTCATGGACGCAAGGTCCAGATTCTCCGGTATGGTACACATCCATTTTCGTCCGAACACGTTGGGCAGCGCGCTGTTCCAGATCCGGTAGACATAGGTTTTGGATTTGGCATTCAGCCTGGCATGAAACCTGGGCGACGCCTCGGTAAGTTCCACTACGCCGATGTCCTCCGGTAGATATTGGTTTACATAATCCATAATTTCCCGGGGCGGCAATGCTTTTTTCAGCGTAAAACTGGCCACCTGTCCCAGGGCATGAACCCCTGCGTCTGTCCGACCGGAGCCCTGGACCTCCACCGGCTCACAGGCAAGCTGGGAGAGCACATGGTTCAGCTTTCCCTGAATGGTGGTGTCCGTGTGCTTCTGGCTCTGCCAGCCCTTGTAGCGGGTGCCGTCGTATTGAATCGTCATTTTATAGTTCATAGTCGCTCCTTATGATGAACTGCGTGTTTTTACATGTTTCTGTTATCTGTCCGTAACTTCATCATACCACATTTTCCGCAAAAAGGACATGGCTTGCGCAAAAATCATATATTTGACACATGGTACCCTCGCAGGCAGGCTTTGCTAGCAGAACTATGGTTTCCTGGTATTTTGCAAAAAAGCAGAACCAGATTAGCTGTCGCAACGGATAACTCCGGCCTTAATGCCAACTCTGTCCTGCTTGTAATAGATCTATGAAACTAATTTCCCCAAATCGTAAAGTTCATCCGGACATATATCCTGTCCATCCGGTATCCTACCCCAACGCCACATCCAAGATCATCATAATAGCAAACCCAACGGCAAAGCCGATGGTCCCCACGTTGCTGTGCTCCCCCTCCGAGGCCTCGGGTATCAGCTCCTCCACCACCACATAGAGCATGGCCCCCGCCGCAAAGGCCAGAAGGTAGGGCAAAACTGGCTCCACAAGCCCGGACAGCAGAATGGTGATCACCGCCGCAATGGGCTCGACGATCCCAGAAAGCATGCCGGACACAAAGGCCTTCTGCTTACTCTCCCCCTCGCTCTTTAAAGGCAGAGAAATCACAGCGCCCTCAGGGAAGTTCTGAATAGCAATGCCAAGGGCCAGAACCAAAGCCCCCGCCATGGAAATCTCGCTGTTTCCGCTGATTGCTCCCGCAAACACCACGCCCACAGCCATTCCCTCTGGAATGTTGTGCAAGGTCACTGCCAGTACCATCATAGTGGTTTTTTTTAGACTCTTTTTCGGCCCCTCCGGCTTCTCCTGATTCAAATGCAGATGTGGGATCACTCTGTCCATCAGAAGGAGAAAGGCCATTCCAAGAAGCAGCCCCACCGCCGCCGGCACAAAGGCCAGCCGGCCCATGTCCTCCGACATATCCATGGCCGGAATCAGCAGGGACCAGACGGAAGCCGCCACCATCACGCCGGAAGCAAAGCCCAAAAGCCCCTTCTGTACCACAGGCTTCAATTTATCCCGCAGCAGAAATACACAGGCAGAGCCCAGCGTCGTCCCCACAAAGGGAATCAAAATCCCTAAAACCCAATTCATATATTCATCCTCTCATTTACAGGTCGCAGTTGTTGACGGTTCTGGGGAAGGGAATCACATCCCGGATATTGCCCATGCCGGTCAGATACATGACGCAGCGCTCAAAGCCCAGTCCAAAGCCCGCGTGTCTGGCGGAACCATATTTGCGCAGGTCAAGATAGAAATCATAATCCTCCTGCTTCAAGCCCAGCTCCTGTATCCTTGCGCAGAGCTTCTCATAGTCGTCCTCTCTCTGGCTTCCGCCGATAATCTCGCCGATACCGGGAACCAGGCAGTCCATGGCCGCAACGGTCTTACCATCCTCATTCATCTTCATATAGAAAGCCTTAATCTCCTTGGGATAATCCGTCACAAACACCGGACGCTTGAACACCTCTTCTGTGAGATAACGCTCGTGCTCCGTCTGCAAATCCACGCCCCAGGACACCTTGTATTCAAAGTTGTCATTGTTTTTCTCCAAAATATCAATGGCCTCCGTGTAAGTCACATGGCCGAAATCGGAATTTACCACATGATTCAGCCGTTCGATCAGCCCCTTATCCACAAAATTGTTGAAAAACGCCATCTCCTCGGGAGCCTGCTCCATCACATAGCGGATGATATACTTTAACATGCTCTCCGCCAGCATCATATCATCCTTAAGGTCCGCAAAGGCAATCTCCGGCTCGATCATCCAGAACTCCGCCGCATGCCGGGTAGTGTTAGAATTCTCCGCCCGGAAGGTGGGACCGAAAGTGTAGATATTGCGGAAGGCCATGGCAAAGGTCTCGCCGTTTAACTGTCCGCTCACCGTAAGGTTGGTGGGCTTGTTGAAAAAGTCCTGGCTAAAATCCACGGTTCCGTCATCCTTTTTCGGAACATTGGCAAGGTCCAGGGTGGTCACCTGGAACATCTCGCCGGCACCCTCGCAGTCGCTTCCTGTGATCAGGGGCGTGTGCACATAGACAAAATCCCGCTCCTGGAAAAATTTATGGATGGCGTAGGCGATCAGAGAGCGCACCCGGAATACGGCCTGGAAGGTATTGGTTCTGGGCCGCAGATGAGAGATAGTCCTCAGATACTCAAAGCTGTGACGCTTTTTCTGCAGGGGATAATCCGGCGTGGACGCTCCCTCGATCCAAATTTCCTCTGCCTGCACCTCGAAGGGCTGCTTGGCCTGGGGAGTGGCCACCAGCGTGCCCTTTACGATGAGGGCCGCTCCAACATTTAATTTTTCGATTTCCGCAAAATTGGAAAGCTTTTCCCCGTACACTACCTGCAAGGGCTCAAAAAAGGTTCCGTCGTTTATGACAATAAATCCAAAGGTCTTGGAGCTTCTGATACTTCTCACCCAGCCGCAGACTTCCACAGGCTTATCAAGATACTGCTCTCTGCTTCGGTATAAATCTCTGATACTGATAAATTCCATAATTTTATTCTCCTTCCGGTTATTTTCTGATTCTTCTTATCGTTCCCTACTCCTGACTGCTTGCCTCCGGCTCGGTGTAGGTCACCTTTGCATTTTCCTCCACCCATTCCACGGCTTTATTACACAGGTAGGAGTCCTTCAGATAATCCTCCCCGTACTCCTCGATCAGAGCGTCCTCACTCTCATAGCCGTAGTTGGAAACCATATTGGTAAGATACTCCTGATAGCCCTCCTCGTCAACCTCAAGACCTTCCTTCTCCGCAATAGCCAGCAGGATCATCTCCGTCGTGAGATTCTCCTTCATATAATCCACGGTATCGGCGTCAAACTCCTCCATGGTAGTCTGGTAATTCTGTTCCAGATACTCCTCCAGCTCCATATCATACTGTTCTTTTACACTGGCCTCATACTGTTCCTTATATTCCTTCACCCTCTCGTCCAAAAGCTCCTGGGGCACCTCCACGGTACAAAGCTCCTGCAGCTTCTGAAGAACCGCCGTACGCTTGTTGGACGCGGCATAATATTCGTTGCTGCTTTCAAGATAACTGGAAGCCGTATCCTTTAAGGCCTGGGCCGTATCAACGCCCATGGCTCCGAAGTTGTTCGCCACATACTCATCCGTCAGATTCTCGTAGGTCATTTCCTCCGTCTCACCAATGCTGTTGACCGTCACATTGAATACCACATCCTTCCCCGCCATATCCGGATTGGGCGTATAGGTCTCCGGGAATGTCAGATTCAAGGATAAAGAATCCCCCACGTTGGCTCCAATCAGACCTTCCTCAAAGCCGTCGATAAAGCGGCCGGAGCCTATCACAAGGATCTGATCTGTGGCCGTACCTCCATCAAAGGCTTCTCCATCCAAAAGTCCCTCATAATCAATATTTACCGCATCCCCTTCTTCCACCTGGGTCTTATCCAGAGGATGAAATACCGGAACGGTTTCATACATGGAGATCATGCTCTCCACATAGGCCTTCACGTCATCCTCGGTAACCTCGCTTTTCTCCACGGACACTTCCATGCCATTGTATTCGCCTAAGGTCACGGCTTCCTCGATATTATATTCCCTTCCGTTTTCACTGCCTGCCCCGGTCTTCTCTTTTCCACATCCGGCCAGCAATGTCAATACACATACTCCTGTCAACAAAAGCGCTGCTCTCTTTTTCATTTTTCTTGTTACCTTTCTGCTCCATTTTCCTTTGATATACTACAATATTCTATAAAGATAACACATCTTTCCAAAAAATGAAAGCCTTCTGTTCAAAGAAAACACAAATAATTCCAGATACGCTTTGCATTTTGCTAAAAAAGAGGTATAATACTAGTACCCCGAAATGAAAAAAGCAAGAGAGGAGCCGGGCCTTACGCCCAACAGTAAAGCCGCCATGTTACTTTACTGTAAGAAATGATTATGAGCACGTTAAATCTGACACTTTTAACTGACCTTTATGAACTGACCATGATGCAGGGCTACTTCAAATCCAACAACCACGACGTGGTAGTCTTTGATGCCTTTTACCGCAGCAATCCTTCCGGGGGAGGCTACTCCATCCTGGCCGGCTTGGACCAGGTCATCGACTATGTGAAAAATCTCCGGTTTGACGAGGACGACATTGCGTATTTAAGGGGCCTTGGGATTTTTGACGAGGATTTTCTAGCATACCTTGGTACTTTCCGTTTTTCCGGGGATATCTACGCCATTCCCGAAGGCACCGTCATTTTCCCCAGAGAACCGCTGATTAAAGTAGTCGCCCCCATCATGGAGGCCCAGCTGATTGAGACGGCCATTTTAAATATTATCAACCATCAGAGTCTGATTGCCACCAAGGCCGCCCGGGTCTGTCACGCAGCCCAGGGAGACGGCGTCATGGAGTTCGGCCTGCGCCGGGCCCAAGGTCCCGATTCCGGTACTTATGGGGCCAGAGCCGCAGTCATCGGCGGCTGTATCGGTACCTCCAACGTGCTGGCCGGACAGCTTTTTGATATTCCGGTGAAAGGCACCCACGCCCACAGCTGGATCATGAGTTTCCCGGACGAATATACGGCCTTTAAGACCTATGCGGATCTGTACCCCTCCGCCTGTATCCTGCTGGTGGACACTTACGACACCATCAAGTCCGGAGTTCCCAACGCCATCCGGGTATTTACCGAGATGCGGGAAGCCGGCATTCCGCTAACCTTCTACGGCATCCGCATGGACAGCGGCGACCTTGCCTATTTATCCAAAAAGGCCCGCAAAATGCTGGATGACGCCGGTTTCACGGACGCAGTGATTTCCGCTTCCAACGATTTGGATGAGTATCTCATTGAGAGTCTGAAGCTACAGGGCGCCACCATCACCTCCTGGGGTGTGGGGACGAACCTCATCACCTCCAAGGACTGCCCGGCCTTCGGCGGTGTCTACAAGCTGGCGGCCATACAAAATGCCCAGGGTGAATTTGTGCCCAAGATCAAGCTGTCGGAGAACACCGAGAAAGTCACGAATCCTGGCAACAAGACCGTGTACCGTATCTACGAGAAATACACCGGCAAGGTAAAAGCCGATCTGATCTGTCTGGTGGGCGAGCAATTCAACGAGGAGGAAGAGCTGCGCCTCTTTGACCCGGTGGAGACCTGGAAGAAGACGAAGCTGCCCGGCGGCACCTACACCATGCGGGAGCTTCTGGTTCCGATCTTCAAAAACGGCGAATGCGTCTACACCTCCCCCTCCGTCATGGAGATTCGGGAATACTGCAATCAGGAGAAGGAGACCCTCTGGGCCGAGACCAAGCGGTTTGTGAATCCCCATCGGGTGTATGTGGATCTGTCCGACAAGCTGTATAAGATGAAAACGGATTTGTTCAATGAGATGAGTAATATGGATTAAAACTTTCTTCCATGAGAAGAGTAAATATTTTTGAATTGCGCATTTTCAAATAATATACTGTAGAATGAAAAACCGCAGGGAGTCAACGCCTGCGGTCTTTTATATCCACTAAAATATCCTTAGATTCTCATCAAATAATCAATTAAATCCCACTACCTTCTGAGAAATCTTGTAAGCCGCCACGGAAATCTTCCGCCCACCCTTGCCCGGCAGGTTCATGGTCTGGCCCATGATGCCGTTGCGGAGCCGGTGGAACAGCCGGATATCATAATCCTTAATATACTTCCACAACTCCCGCTTTTTCTGAAGATTCTCCTCCGTGCCCGAGCGGATACACATGATGGTGGAAATAATCGTGATAATTTCCAGATAATTAAACATGTATTTCCGCAGCTTCTTGTTTGGAAGCTTCCACAGATCCACGGATTCTATCATAATTTTATTGACCCGTATCTGCTGGTCAATCCGGCGGATCATCACCGCCTCGTTGACGGACTGGTCCTCCCGGCCGATAAAATAGCGGTAAAAATCCACGTTCAGATAATACATGGTTTTTACATAGGGCAGGGGCACATACACGAAAATGTTGTCCACATAAAAGGTATGCTTGGGAAGCTCCAGCCCGCACTCCCGCAGAAGCTGCGTCCGGTAAATCACCGAATGCATGAGGATATACCGCCCTTTCTTGAAATGCCCGGCCTCGTCCCAGCCAAAAAGCTGGTTCTCCGGCAAAATGCCTCCGTACTGCATCACCTTCTTCTTCTTCGCTCCCTCCTTCTCATACACATAATTGCTGATGAGCATGTCAAGGGTTGTGTTTCCGCCGCTCAACTGACGCAGGGTCTTAAGTATCTCCCCGTAAGCCTCCGCGTCTACCCAGTCGTCGCTATCCACCACCTTAAAAAATAAGCCGGTGGCATTGCGGATTCCGGTATTGACCGCCTCACCGTGGCCGCCGTTCTCCTGATGAATGGCCTTTACAATGGTGGGATATTTCTCCGCATAGCTGTTGGCAATATCCGCCGTGGCGTCCATGGAGCCATCGTTTACGATTATAATTTCCACATCCTCTCCACCCGGCAGCAGACTTTCGATACAGTGCTCCATATAGTCCTGAGAATTATAGCAGGGGATTGCAATTGACAATAATTTCATAACTTTTCTCCTCGTATCATATGTTTACAGGTTAATCGTTGCATTGTTCCTCGTTCCTGGCCGACTGTGATTTTACAGCCCTGTAGCTACAGTCAGCCATTTATTCCGGAGGGCTATAGTAAACGGCAGATTTATTTGTCGTTTACTATAGTATTATACACATTATCGGCTTTCATTCCAATGCAAAATTTCTTAATGTTTTCGAAAGAAAATAGTAGCTGTCTAAACTGTTACAAATTGTATCAATTGTTCATAAATTGTTTACAAAAATCTCACACAGATAACATATCAAAGACACAACTTCCGCGTATACTTAAATCATTAAAGGAAACAAGATAAAAACAACTTAGCCATACAGATAACTGATTCCCCTCAGTTACTTTTTATAAATCTTTTTCATAGCCTTGCCCCGGGCAAGGTTCCTCCCAACAATTAGTGGTAACTTCACTTTTTCATACACATAAATCTTTTTCATATGAAAGCCGGTACGAAAGTACCGGCTCCCTCTTTTTTTCTTCCCGAAAATGCTTTATACTATAGTAAATGACAAATAAATTTGCCGTTTACTATAGTATCAGACAACACAGTATTTGCCGCATACCCATGTCCCATGGCTGTCCGGCCCATACCTACGGCTATAAAGGAGTCGCGTCATGAACGAATATGAAAAGCTGGGCTATCTTCACCAGAAATTCCGCATTTTTCACTTAAAGGACAGCCGACAGCGGGAATTTTCCTTCCACTACCATGATTTTTATAAAATACTACTCTTCATAAGCGGGGACGTGACCTACTGCATTGAGGGAAAGTCCTATGCTCTGACCCCCTACGACATGGTTCTGATCAATGCGGGGGAGGTGCACCGCCCCATCGTCCACAGCGATAAGACCTACGAGCGTATCATCCTCTACGTGTCGCCGGAATTTTTAGATTCTTACCGCAGCCAGACCTATGCCCTGGATCTCTGCTTTTCCCAGGCGAGAGAGAAAAAGTCCGGCGTACTTCGCATGCCCTCCTTCAAAAACAGCAGGCTCTATCAGGCGCTGCTTGCCCTGGAGGAATCCACGAGCGAAGAGGATTACGCCAGCGATTTGTACCGGGACGTGCTGTTTTTAGAATTTATGATACACTTAAACCGGGCCGCGGTCCATGACTCCCTGCATTTTATGGAGACCGGGGAGGCCAACGAGAAGATTCTCGCCATCCTGGCCTATGTCAACGAGCATTTGACGGAGGAGCTGTCCATCGACGCTCTGGCGGAAAAATTTTTCACCAGCAAGTATTATCTCATGCACTCCTTCAAAAAGGAAACCGGCTACACCATCGGCAATTATCTTGCCATCAAGCGTCTCCGGTTTGCCAGGGATCTGATTTCCAAGGGTATGCCCGCCACCCGTGCCTGTTTTGAGAGCGGATTTCAGAACTACTCCACCTTTTTTAGGGCCTACAAGAAGCATTTCGGAGTGTCGCCCGGCGCTTCCGGATCATTACAGCAGCTCTAAAAGCTTCCTCTCCTTCTCCGGGTCCATAGTGGTTAAGGGCAGGCGCAGCACATTTTCACACAATCCCATGGCGCGCAGGGCCGCTTTGGTGGGAATGGGGCTGACCTCCCAGAACAGCGCCTTCATCAGAGGCAGATATTGAAGCTGCAGGTCCAGCGCCTTCTTCCGGTCTCCCTCCAGATACTCCATGACCATATCATGAACTGCCTGGGGCAAAAGGTTGGAGATGACGGAGATGACGCCGATTCCTCCCAGGGAAAGAATGGGAATGATCTGGTCGTCGTTGCCGGAATAAATGTCAATCACGCCCCGGCCAAGCTGGGCTAACTGGGCAATCTGGGAAATGTCTCCGCTGGCCTCCTTGATGGCCACGATATTTTCCACATCCTCCGCAAGCCGTACCGCCGTCTGGGGCAGAATATTTAAGCCCGTCCTGGAGGGAACGTTGTAGAGGATGATGGGAAGGTCCACTTCCCCGGCCACCGTCCTATAATGCTCATACAGCCCCTTCTGGGTGGTCTTGTTGTAGTAAGGCGTTACCACCAGCAGCCCCTCCACCCCCAGGTCCTGGGCTTTCTTCGACATGGCGATCACGTCTCTGGTACAATTACCGCCGGTTCCGGCGATGACGGGAATCCGGTGATTCACCGTCTTTACCGCAAAATCAATCACCGACAGCTTTTCTTCCATAGTCATAGTGGAGGGCTCCCCGGTGGTTCCGCAGACGATAACGGCATCCGTTCCCCCTTCCACCTGCCGGTTCAACATTCCCTCCAACGCATGGTAATCTACGGTTTCATCCTGACAAAACGGCGTGATAAGCGCTACGCCTGCTCCTTTAAATACTGCCATATCTCTCACCCTTTCCTGACTCCCCCGGCTCCTTTTCGGCCTCTGTCGCCAATATATCCGCAATCAGCCTTCTCTCATCCATAGGATATTTTACCCCGTGAATCTCCTGGTACTCCTCATGGCCCTTTCCCGCCAGCACGATAATGTCTCCCGGCTGCCCATTGTGAACACAGTAAGCAATGGCGTCCCTGCGGTCCTCGATGGTCACATAGGCGCCGTCCGCCTGCTTCACACCGTCCAGAATATCCTCCATAATCCGCTCCGGTTCCTCAAAGCGGGGATTGTCGGAGGTAACTACCGTAAGGTCCGATAAGCGGGCGGAAGCCTCCCCCATCTCAAAGCGCCGGTTTCTGTCCCGGTCCCCGCCGCAGCCAAACATGCACACCAGCCGGTTTGGCCGGTACTCCCGCAAAGTAAACAGAAGGCTCCTTAAGGCCATGGCGTTATGAGCGTAGTCAATCATCAGCGTGTATTCCTTGGAAACCGGTATCAGCTCGATTCTTCCCCTGACCCGCACATCCAGAAGGGCTTTGCTTATGGCGCTCTCCCCGGCTCCGAAATGGAGGCACAGGGCGATGGCTGCCAGAGAATTATAGACACTGAATTTGCCGGGCACATTCACCGTCACGTCCATATCTATGAGACCGGATAAATGATAGCGCACTCCCACGATTCCCGGCAGGCGAAGCAACGTGGCCGCCGAGGCACGAAGTTCAGCCTCTTCCCCATAACCGAAGGTCTCCACCCGGCAGGTATGGTTCTTCAGCATTTCGGGAAAATACGGACTGTCGCTGTTTAATATGCCCACCTTGCACTGCTGGAACAGCAGGCTTTTACAGTATTTGTAATCTTCAAAATCTTTATGCTCATGGCCTCCGATATGGTCCGGCTCCAGGTTGGTAAAAATACCGTAATCAAAGGTAAATCCGCTTACCCGGTGAAGCATAAGCCCCTGGGAGGATACCTCCATCACCACGACCTGTATGCCGGCTGCCACCATCCTGGAAAAATACTCCTGCAGATCGTAGGATTCGGGGGTGGTGTTGACGGAGGGGATACTCTCTCCATCTATGAGCACCTCGATGGTACCGATCACCCCCACCCGTAAGCCCACTTTTTCCAGGATGGATTTTATCATGTAGGTGGTGGTGGTTTTGCCCTTGGTGCCGGTCACTCCTATGGTGATCAGCTTTTCAGCCGGGTAGCCGAACCAGGCGGCGGACATCAGAGCCAGGGCATGGCGGGTGTTCCCCACCCGGATTACGGTGACATCTTCTGCCACGGCTTCTGCCTGCTCCCAGGTGACGGCCTCCTCGGTGACATCTCTCTTCCGGGCGACAGCTTCCACAACAACATCCTTCTCCACGATGACGGCAACGGCGCCCTGTCGGATGGCTTCCGGGATAAATGTATGGGCATCCCACAGGGCGCCGGAAACGCATACGAAAACGCACCCCTCTACGGCCCTGCGGGAATCGTAGGTCAGAGCAGTAATCTCTCGCAGGACAGTGCCTTTTATCACAGTATGTGGAATGTCTTTCAGAAGTTCAAAAAGCTTCATTTCTCAGTTACCTTCTCGATTTCACGTTTTTCTGATTTTCCTTTTTAAATATATTCTAGCAGACATTATTTTAAAAGAATATGCGATTAATGCTTCATAGATTGCATATAATGCTTTTTCCAATATTTTTCAAAAAAGCATTGACAGCACTCTTATAATCCTGTATATTTATCTTGCAAGCTAGTTTGTTACTCAACTAACTAACTAGCGAACAAAGGAGGGCTGAGTGACATTGAACATTAATCCAAATATCGAAAAACCAATCTTCCTTCAGATTGCGGAACAGCTGGAGGACTCCATATTCACAGGAGTATTTCCCGAGGAGACGAAAATTCCCTCCACCAATGAAATATCGGCCCTGCTGAATATCAATCCCCACACGGTTCTCAAAGGAATGAATATGCTGGTGGACGAGGAAATCATCTATAAGAAAAGAGGGTTGGGAATGTTTGTAAAAGAAGGCGCTGTTGAAAAGATACGTCTAAAAAGGCAAAGCCAGTTCTACGAGCAGTACATTGCCGCACTGATCGAAGAGGCGTCAAAGCTTAAGATGACAAAAGAGGAAATAATTACATTGATTGAAAGGGGTTATGAGCATGAACGCAATTCAAATTGAAAATGTTACGAAGAAATATGGCAATGTCACGGCTCTTGACAACGTCTCCTTCTCCTTTGAATTCGGGAAAATCTACGGATTTCTGGGAAGAAACGGGGCCGGAAAGTCTACGCTCATCAATTTGATCGCCAACCGCATTTTCACCGATGAGGGCCGGATTCTGATTGACGGGCTTCCGGCACAAGAAAACATGGAAGTACACGAGAAGATTTTCTGTATGAGCGAAGCGGACCTGTACGACACCAGCCTGAAAATCAGAGACCATTTTAAATGGATCGACCGCTTCTACGACAGCTTCGACAGGGAAAAGGCCTTTCGGATCGCGGAGCAGTTTCACCTGGACACCGGAAAGAAATTCAAGGCGCTGTCCAAGGGGTATCAGTCCATCTTCAAACTGACGGTAGCTCTGGCCCTCCATGTGCCCTACGTGATTTTTGACGAGCCCGTACTGGGACTGGACGCCAACCACCGGGAGCTGTTTTATGATCTGCTGCTGCAGGATTTTGAGAGCCAGGAGCGGACCATCATCATCGCCACACATCTGATCGAGGAGGTGGCAAACATCATCGAGGAGGTGGTGCTCATCGACCGGGGAAAGGTGCTCCTTCAGGAGAACGTAGACGCCCTGCTGGAAAAAGGGTACTGCGTTTCCGGGCTGGCAAGTGAGGTTGACGGCTACTGCCAGGGCAAAAATGTCATCGGCCGCGACGAGCTGGGCGGCCTGAAGCTTGCGTATATCCTGGGCGAAAAGGATCCGCTACCCCAGAACAGCCGCTTGCAGCTTTCAGCCATGAACCTGCAAAAACTGTTTGTCAAACTGACAGAGAAAGGTGGAAACTGATATGAAGAAATTAAAAACCGTGATTCAATATGAGTGTCTTACTTCCTTTAAATATATCTGGATTTTTTATGCCATACAGTACGCATGCGTGGCGCTTATCACGTTGATCGTGGCAATCAGCGTGGGAAGCACCGAACAGGTGGGCACCAACTGTCTGGAAATCAATTCCCTCATCTATGTGGGGATTCTCGGCGTGCTGGGCTTTCATGAGGATTTTAAAATGCTGATACAAAACGGCTTTACCCGCAGGTATATTTTCCTTGCGACCTTCTCCCTGTTTGCGTTTATTTCAGCAATCATGGCCCTTGTGGATACCGTGGTCGGGAATCTGCTGCACGCCCTGTCGGAAAACTATTTTTCCATGTATGGCGGTATCTACGGGTACGGCAACGTTTTTGCCAACTGGGTCTGGCTGTTTTGTGTCTACCTGTTTGTCTGCAGCCTGTTTTATCTGGGTGTCCTTGTGATAAACCGAATGGGTAAGACGGTCTCCCTTTTCCTGGGAGTGATCCTTGCGGGCATTGTACTGCTGCTGGTGGCCCTGTTCCGTTTTGTCCTCTCCGGGGAAGTTTTAAGCCGCCTGGGGAAGCTGGCCCTTAACGCCATGGGATTTATGGGGGACGGAAGTATCAACCTCCTTTTCCCTGTGCTGACGTTCCTGCTTGTCACCGTCCTTCTGGGCCTTGGCTCCTACGCCGTCATCCGCCGGACGGAACTTCGGGGGTAGACTTCGGAGTATGGTTCCAGGGAACTATCGGGAGCAGACAGCGAAAACAGCCGGCTCTTGTCAACAGTCTGAATGCATGGCGAGTGCCACGCCGTTGCTGACAAATGCCGGCTACTTTGCTTATAAACCATTTTCCACCGCCGCAGCGTCCGTATGATCGTCCAGCAAATTCAGCAGCGCATGATAGCTTTCCTCAGAAACCTGTATGCAGAGGTCCCGCAGCCCATTAAACCTCACATAGCCGTTTTCGTGCAGACGAAGATGGATCAGCATGCCGTTTTCCATCTGCGGTGACGGTCAGCACCTTGTCGGCTGTGAAGATTTTTGCGATCTGCATAGGGCCTTTCCCCGAAGCAAATGAACCAGCAGCCAGAGAAAATCACCGCTTTATACTGCCGCTTGAGCCAGGACGACGCTCTGGACGGAGAAAGCAATTCCATTACCAACCAGAAAGCCCTGCTGAGCAAATACGCCGCCGATCATGGATTTCGGAACACCCGGTTCTTCGTGGACGATGGCTTCTCAGGAACCAGCTTTCAAAGGCCGGGGT
>CALWLN010000056.1 GCA_944381535.1 uncultured Lachnospiraceae bacterium | reverse complement strand
CCTGGGCTGCTTTAGCCAGACTTACACCGGCCTGGGCACAGAGAAGTTTTCCCTCCACCTGCACTTCGGAAAGCTGAGAACCAATCTCCAGCACCACCCCCCTGATACCTTTATCTCCCACCAGAAGATTGCTGCCGTTTCCGATAATCTGAAGAGGCACTCCCTCCTTTCCGCAAAGGGCAAGCACCGGAGCAAGCTCTTCCTCCTTTGGGGTCACAAAGTATTCCGCCGGACCCCCCACCCGAAAGGTGGTGTGGCGGCTCATGGGCTCCTCCCGGCCCACTTGGTCTTTGGTTAAAATCTGCAGTAATTGTTCCTGAAATGTCAAATCGGAATCCTAACCTTTCTATGCATATCGGCTGATATCTTAAATTTATGTTACGCTTCTTTTAAAAATGCCACATAGCCCCGCTTTGCCTCGTAGAGGTCCACCTTGCTGATGATTTCCCAGGGAGCGTGCATATTCAGCACCGCCACGCCGCTGTCGATGACCTGCATGTGATAATTTGCAAGAATGTAGGCGATGGTTCCGCCGCCGCCCTGGTCCACTTTGCCCAGCTCCGCGGTCTGGAAGGACACGTCATTGTCATCCATGATTCTGCGAAGAAGCGCCATATATTCCGGGTTGGCATCGTTGGAACCGCCCTTGCCCCGGGAGCCGGTAAATTTGTTGAACACCAGGCCCTTGCCGAAATAAGCGGAATTCTTCTTCTCCATCACGCTGGGGAACAGAGGGTCAAAAGCCGCGCTGACATCAGAAGACAGCACCTTGGAATTGGACATGGCCCGGTTAAAAGCCACCCGGGAATACTGTCCCATGGCCTCCATAATCTCTACCACCATGTATTCGAAGAATCTGGACTCCATGCCGGTGGCTCCCACGCTGCCGATCTCCTCCTTGTCCACCAGCAGACACACGGTGGTCTTATCGCAGACGCCGGCCTCCAGCAAAGCCGCAAAGGAGGGATAGGCGCAGACTCTGTCATCATGTCCGTAACCCATGATCATGCTCCGGTCCAGGCCGTAGTCTCTGGCCTTTCCCGCGGGAACCACTTCAATCTCCGCGGAGAGGAAATCATCCTCCTCCACCTGATACTGCTCCTCTAAAATCTTCAGAATGTTTGCTTTCACCAGATCCTTGGCTTTCTCCTTGTCCTCCTCTGCAGGGAACTGGGGCATGCTGCCCACCAGCACATCCAGATTCTCGCCTTCAATCACCTTGGAGGCCTTCTTCTCCATCTGGTCCGCAGACAGGTGAATCAGCAGATCGCTGACGCCGAATACCGGGTCCTCCTCCTTCTCACCGATGTTCACCTGCACGGCAGTGCCATCCTTCTTGATGATGACGCCGTGAAGCGCCAGGGGCATTGCCACCCACTGGTATTTCTTTACCCCGCCGTAATAATGGGTATCCAAAAGAGCCATCTCCGTATCCTCATACAGGGGATTCTGCTTGATATCCAGTCTGGGGGAGTCAATATGGGCGCCTAAAATATTCATGCCTTTTTCGATGGGCTCTCTGCCAATGACGAACAGAGCCAGCCCTTTGCCCATGTTGTCCGCATACAGCTTATCGCCTGTCTTAACGGGAGTTCCATCCGCAAGAACCTTCTTCATATCCGCAAAGCCTGCTGCTTCAGCCTGTGCCTTCAATTCCGTGACGCACTCCCGCTCAGTCTTGCAGTCAGAGAGAAACTTTTTGTAGGCCTCCGCAAAGTCGAATACCTCCTGCTGCTTTTCTCCCTGGTATTTCTCCCAGGCATTTTTCTTTCCCATGCTTTTCTTTTCCATGCTTTTTTCTTCCTCTTCTTTCCGCCATGTCGTTTCTATATATTGTGAACTTTTTTCCTGTTATTCATCCTCTTCCTCGCCGCGCTTCTGTAGATTTTCCTGTACCCGGCGGTACAGTTCCTTGGCCGCGTTGTACCCCATTTTCTTCTGCCGGTGGTTGACGGCCGCCGTCTCACAGATCACCGCCAGATTCCGTCCCGGACGGATGGGCAGCGAGTGGCAGACAACCTTATTGCCCAAAAACTCCGTATATTCTTCCTCCAGCCCCAGCCGGTCATAGTCATTATCTTTGCGCCAGTCCTCCAGCTTTATCACAAGGTCGATTTTCATACTCTCCTTGACGCACTCCACACCGAAGAGGTTCTTCACATCCACAATGCCCACGCCCCGAAGCTCAATAAAATACCGGGTGATATCCGGAGAGGTTCCCACCAGGGTGTGCTCGTTGATCTTACGGATCTCCACCACGTCATCGGTTACCAGCCGGTGCCCCCGGCGAATCAGCTCCAGGGCCGCCTCGCTCTTGCCGATACCGCTCTCGCCCATGATCAGAAGTCCCTCACCATACACATCCACCAACACGCCGTGAATGGAGATACAGGGTGCCAGCTCCTGGTTCAGATAGTAGATAAGTTCCGCCATAAAACCAGAGGTTGCCTCGCCGGTGCCCAGCACAGGAACACCCTTCTCAGTGGCAATGGCCAGGAAATCCTCCTCCGGCGCCAGGCCCCGGCTGAAAATGACGCAGGGCGGGTCGTAGGAAAAAAACTGGGTATAGACCTGACGCTTTACCTCCACATCCGTGTGCTCCAGATAGGTAAATTCCACCGCGCCGATGAGCTGCACCCGGTCTTTGTCAAAATATTCAAAAAAGCCAGTCAACTGCAGCGCCGGACGGTTCACGTCCGAACGCGTGATCTTGCGCTTCTTCACATCCACTTCCGGGTTGAATACATTTAATTTCAATTTGTCTATAACCTTACTTACACTGACACCTTTCATGGGGTTTCTCCTTTTGATGTGACTGATTTTTACATTCTTTTTCCGCATCTGTCCGAAAGGCTCAAAACCACAGTCCATCTGCGGCGCGTCCGACGGAACAGTTACATTTTATCATATTCCCTCTCCGGCTTCAAGTCCGGGCTGTTCCTTATGGAAAAAATCATACACCGCCCGGGCAGCCCTCTCATTCATGGAGGGAAGTTCCAGAAGCTGCTCCACCGTGGCCTCCTTAATGGCGTCCATGGACGGGAAGCCCCGCATAAGAGCTTTTCGCCTGGCCGGTCCGATGCCGGGGATGTCCTCCAGCACCGAACGCACCTGTTCCTTGCTTCGAATGGAGCGGTGATATTCGATGGCAAAACGGTGAGCCTCGTCCTGAATCCTGGTGATCAGCTTAAATCCCTCGCTGCTTCTGTCCATGGGAAGCTCCCGGTTTTCATAATAGAGTCCCCGGGTTCTGTGGTTATCGTCCTTCACCATGCCGCAGACGGGAATAGTTAAGTGAAGCTCGGATAAGACCTTAAGGGCCACATTCACCTGCCCCTTGCCGCCATCCATCATGATCAGATCCGGAAACCGGGTGAAGCTGCCGTATTCCGCCTCCATCTCCTTTTCCTTAAGCTCCTCCTGCTCCTGAAGCCCATGGGAGAACCGACGGGTCAGCACCTCATACATGGAGGCGTAGTCGTCGGGACCGGTGACAGTTCGCAGCTTGAACTTCCGATAGTCGCTGCGGCGGGGTTTGCCCCTCTCATAGACGATCATGGAGCCCACGGTCTCGAAGCCGTTGATATTGGAAATGTCAAAAGCCTCGATACGGGAAAGCTGCTCCAGTCCCAAAAGGCCCGCAATCTCCTTTAAAGCCCCGATGGTCCTTCCTTCCTCCCGCTTGATCTTTTCCTTATCCTGACTTAATATCAGCCGGGCATTTTTTTCCGCCAGCTCCACCAGCTTTTCCTTCGCGCCTTTTTTCGGTACCCGGAGATACACCCGCTGGCCCCGTTTGGCCGTGAGCCACTGCTCGATGACCTCCCCCTCCGCAAGCTCCTCCTGGAGCATGATCTCCCGTGGAATAAAGGGGGTTCCCGCGTAAAACTGCTTCACAAAAGCCTCCAGCACCTGCTGCCGGGTATCACCCTCCGCAATATTCACATGAAAATGGTCCCGGCCGATAAGCCGTCCGTCCCGAACGAAAAAGACCTGCACTACGCCATCCCGTTCGTCGCTGGCCAGGGCGATGATGTCCTTATCCTCCCCGTCGGAGTTGGTGATCTTCTGCTTCTGAGCCACCTGGGTCACACTTTTGATAAGTTCCCGGTACTCGATGGCCTTCTCAAATTCCATCGCTTCAGAGCACCGGTTCATTTTCGCCTCCAGCTCCTTTAACACCGGCTCATAATTTCCGTTCAGAAAAGCGATGGCGCCGTCTATCTGTTCCCGGTAGGCCTCCTTTGTCACATAGCCCTGGCAGGGTCCCAGACATTGCTTAATGTGATAGTTTAAACAGGGCCGCTCCTTGCCGATGTCCCGTGGCAGCGAACGGTTACAGCTTCTTAAGCAGAACAGCTTCTTAAGGAGGTCTATGGTATCCTTGACAGCCCCCGCGCTGGTGTAGGGGCCGAAATACCTGGATTTATCTTTTTTCATCTGACGTGAAAAAAGGACCCTGGGGAATTCCTCCCCCAGTGTCACTTTTATATACGGATATGTTTTGTCATCCCGCAGCATGGTATTATATTTCGGGCGGTGCTCCTTGATCAGATTGCACTCCAGAATCAAAGCTTCCATCTCGGAGTCTGTGACGATGTACTCAAAACGGGCGATCCGCTCCACCATCCGGTCCTTCTTAATCCCCTCGTTGTGGCTGGGCCGGAAGTACTGCCGCACCCGGCTTCTTAAGCTGACAGCCTTTCCCACATAGATGATGGTGTCCGTGTCGTCGCGCATGAGATAGACCCCAGGCTTTGGAGGCACCTTTTTTAACTCTTCCTGAATATCAAACATGCTTCCTCCGGTTTACTCCATTTTTGCTTCTGTCTCAGGGTCCTTAAAATTAATATGGCTCTCCCGCTCTTTTCTTTCTTCGGGCCGTTCCTCCTGGGGCGTACCCTTCAGGCGATAGAAAATCTCCATAAATTCCTTACCGGTGATGGTCTCATGCTCGTAGAGGTACTCGGCAGCCTCGTCCAGGATATTGCGATTGGCCAAAAGCAGATTTTTGGCCTTCTCATAGCTGTCCTGGAGAATCTTCATGACCTCTTTGTCAATCTGAGAGGCGGTTTCCTCGCCACAGTTGAGTGTAGCCCGTCCGTCCAGGTACTGGTTCTCAATGGTCACAAGGCCCATAAGGCCGAATTTCTCCGACATTCCGTACTGGGTCACCATGGCCCGGGCAATGTTGGTAGCCCGCTCAATATCATTGGAAGCTCCGGTGGTGACGGAATCAAAGGTAATCTCCTCCGCCGCGCGGCCTCCCATAAAGCCCACCAGATCCGCCAGAAGCTCATTCTTGGTCTTTAAGTATTTTTCTTCCTCCGGAACCTGCATGGTGTAGCCCAGGGCTCCCATGGTCCGGGGTACGATGGTAATCTTCTGTACCGGTTCGGAATCCTTCTCTAAGGCCATCACCAGGGCATGCCCCACCTCGTGATAAGCCACCAGCTTCTTTTCCTTGGGTCCCATGATGCGGTCCTTCTTCTCTTTACCGGCAATAACGACCTCCACCGACTCAAACAGATCCTCCTGGGTCACATATTTTCTTCCGTGCTTTACGGCATTGATGGCAGCCTCGTTGATCATGCTGGCCAGATCGGAGCCCACGGCTCCGGAGGTAGCCAGGGCAATGGCGTCCAGATCCACGGAATCGTCCATCAGCACATTCTTGGCATGAACCTTCAGAGTCTCCTTTCTTCCCTTTAAGTCCGGCTTGTCCACAATGATTCTCCTATCAAACCGTCCCGGGCGCAGCAACGCCTTATCCAGCACCTCCGGCCGGTTGGTGGCCGCCAGGATCAAAAGTCCCTTGGAGGTATCGAAACCGTCCATCTCCGCCAGCAGCTGATTCAAAGTCTGCTCCCGCTCATCATTGCCACCATACCGGGTATCACGGCTCTTACCGATGGCGTCTATCTCGTCAATAAATATGATACAGGGGGCCTGTTTCTGAGCCTCCTTGAACAAGTCTCTCACACGGGAGGCGCCCACGCCCACGAACATCTCCACAAAGTCGGAGCCTGCCAGGGAGAAGAAGGGAACCTTTGCTTCCCCTGCCACAGCCTTGGCCAGCAAAGTCTTACCGGTACCGGGCGGGCCCACCAGAAGGGCTCCCTTGGGAAGCTTTGCGCCAATTTCCGTATATTTCCTGGGATTGTGCAGGAAATCCACCACTTCCTGCAGGGATTCCTTGGCTTCGTCCTGCCCAGCCACGTCCTTAAAGGTCACGCCGGTCTGTTTCTCCACGTACACCTTGGCGGTACTCTTTCCCACGCCCATGACGCCGCCACCGCCGCCCATCTTACGCATCACGAAGGCCAGCAGCAGCCAGCAGAGAGCCAGGGGTATCACAAAGCTTAAAATACTGGTAATAATACTTGTGGTGGCGCTGGTCTCCTCCCCGATGGCATCCACGCCATTCTCCTGCAGCCACGTCGTTACCTCATCATGGGGCAGCCGTACGGTATAATAGGTCACCAGCGGCATCCTGCCATCCTCGGTCTTCGGGTGAATCTCAATGCGGTTCCCAGTGAAAACCACGCTGTCCACCTGGCCGGCCTCCACCATATCCATAAATTCCGTGTAGCTGATTTCCTGGTTTGTCATGCTGGAAATGCTGCTGCTCACCATGCTTGCGATAAACAGCACTGCCAGTCCCACTAAAATAAAAATCAGGAGGGTCATCCCGTTCTTATTATTGTTACTCTGATTATTGTTTCCTTTGTTATCCATCTATGTCCTCCTCAGTATTACAGATTTCCAAATCCGTCTGCAATGCTTCTATTATTATATGTTGAATCCCCGCGAAAATCAATATATTCTTCGTGAACTTTTCTTGTCCTTTCTAAAGTTTTTCTAAATTTTAACGGGTAAATAACCAGAATTCCCCCTCCTCTTAGGAGGCGGGATGAATTGCCTTTTTTGCATTTTGGATTATTTCGAAGAAAACACTTGTTTGGATTGGCGTAACGTGTTATACTATAATCAATCAGCCGAAAACAGAAATGAGCAGATTTATCCATGCATATAAAAGTGCCAATAGTCGTCTGAGCAAGAAAGAATATCCGGAAATTCGATGTAAGTTGTGGAAGGAGGCCTTCTGGAGCCAGAGCTTCTGTCTTATAACCGCAGGCGGGGCGCTAATCGAAGGAACCAAGCCTTACATAGAAAGTCAGGGTGACCCAATGAATAAAGCACTCAAGTTCCGAATCTACCCCACAGATGAGCAGGCGAACCTGATCCATAAGACATTTGGCTGCTGCAGATTCCTATACAATCAGATGCTGGCAGATAAAAACAGGGCATACGAAGAAACGCAAAAGATGCTGAAGGTAACGCCGGCCCCCTATAAGAAGAAATATCCATGGCTAAAGGAAGTGGATTCCCTGGCCCTAAGTAATACACAACTCCATCTGGAGGCGGCATATCGGAAATTTTTCCGGGAACCTAAGATTGGCTTCCCGAAATTCAAGGCGAAGCATACAGCCAGAAAGAGTTATACCACCAACGTAGTCAACGGCAACATAAGGCTTGAAGAAGGAAGGCTTCGGCTGCCGAAGGTCGGGAAAGTCAAAATACGTGTACACCGAACTGTTCCGGATGGATGGAAGCTGAAGTCCGTAACGATAAGCGAAGAACCAACGGGTAAGTTTTATGCCAGCCTGCTCTTTGCATATGAGGCCTGCGAAAACCAAACAGACCACGTACAGAATGAGAAAGTGCTCGGCATAGACTATGCCATGAACGGAATGGCAGTTTTCTCTACGGGGGAAAAGTGCGCGAATCCCGGATATTACCGCAAGGCACAGCAAAGGCTGGCAAGGGAGCAGATGAGGCTGTCCCATTGTAAAAAAGGGGGTAGAAATTACCAGAAGCAGAAAAGAAAGGTTGCTCGCCGTCATGAAAAGATCCGGAATCAGAGAAGGGATTATCTTCACAAACTGAGCCATTCGATTGCGGAAAGTTATGATGCGGTGGCTGTTGAGGATCTGGACATGAAAGCAATGAGCCGGTGCCTGAACTTCGGAAAGAGTGTAATGGATAATGGCTATGGAATGTTTCTGGAAATGCTGTCCTATAAGCTGGAAGAAAGAGGAAAGAGGCTAGTGAAAGTGGACCGGTTTTATCCCTCCAGCAAGAAGTGCAGTCAGTGTGGGGAAGTCAAAAAAGAGCTGGCGTTATCGGAGCGTACCTATCACTGCAGCTGCGGGAATCACATGGATCGGGACGTAAACGCAGCAATCAATATCCGCGAAGAGGGGAAACGGATCTTATGCGCATAACCGCGCCGAAAAACAAGCCCGAATCCAGGCAACAGAACCGCCGGGCCGGCGGGGATAGCCTGTTGATATTTAGCCCATGGGGGCTATTAAGCAGGAAGCTCCCTCTTCAAGCCGTAAGGCTAAATGGTGAGAGCAGGTCACCTTCCTTTTGACACCCGAATCCTTAAGAGGTATAATGGTATCGTTATAGGGTTTGCGGACCCTGTCACAGCATTTACAAATAAAAGAGCAAAGGATATCATATGAAAACAGGCTTCGACAACGAAAAATACATCAAATTACAATCCCAGCACATTATGGAACGCATCCAAAAGTTCGGGGACAAGCTGTATCTGGAATTCGGCGGCAAGCTCTTCGACGACTACCACGCCTCCCGGGTGCTTCCCGGCTTTGCCCCGGACAGCAAGCTGCGCATGCTCATGCAGCTTTCCGACCAGGCGGAAATCGTCATTGTCATCAGCGCCAACCACATTGAGAAAAATAAGGTGCGGGGCGATTTGGGAATTACCTACGATATGGACGTGCTGCGTTTAAAGGAGGCCTTCGAGGCAAGGGGGCTGTATTTCGGAAGCGTTGTGATTACCCACTACGAGGGACAGCACAGCGCCGTCTCCTTCAAGAACAAACTAGAGAAAATGGGCATCCGCGTGTACCTTCACTACCCCATCCCCGGCTATCCCTCCAACATTCCTCTGATTGTCAGCGATGACGGTTACGGAAAGAACGAGTACATAGAGACCACAAGACCCCTGGTGGTCATCACCGCTCCCGGACCTGGCAGCGGCAAGATGGCGACCTGCCTGTCACAGCTGTACCATGACCACAAGCGGGGCGTCAAGGCCGGCTACGCCAAGTACGAGACCTTCCCCATCTGGAACGTACCCTTAAAACACCCCATCAATCTGGCCTACGAGGCAGCCACCGCCGATCTGGACGACATCAACATGATCGACCCCTTCCATATGGAGGCCTACGGGGAAACCACCGTCAACTACAACCGAGACATCGAAATTTTCCCGGTATTGAATGCGATATTCGAGGAGATTTACGGGAAAAATCCCTATAAATCTCCCACGGATATGGGCGTCAACATGGCCGGCAATTGCATTATTGACGATGAAGTCTGCCGCCAAGCCTCCAATATGGAGATTCTAAGGCGCTACTATACCTCTTTAAACCGCCTGGCCCGGGATGAATGCCAGGAAAACGAGGTATTGAAAATCGAGCTCATCATGAAGCAGGCCAAAATTACCACCGCGGACCGCAAAGTGACGGTGGCAGCCAACCGGCGTGCCGAGTCTTTGGGCGTCCCCTGCGCCGCCATCGAGCTGCCCGACGGAACGCTGATCACCGGCAAGACCTCCGATTTGCTGGGCGCTTCCGCAGCCGTACTTTTGAACGCCCTAAAGGCGCTGGCCGGAATTCCCCACGAAGTAAAGCTCATTGCGCCCCAGGTGATCGCGCCCATCCAGAAGCTGAAAACAGACTATCTGGGCAGCCAGAATCCCCGTCTTCATACGGACGAGGTATTGATTGCCTTGTCCATGTGTACCAACAGGGATGAAAATGCCCAGCGGGCCATGGATATGCTGCCCGAACTCAAAGACTGCCAAGTACACACTTCCGTCATGCTCTCCTCCGTGGATATTCAGACTTTTAAGAAGCTTGGGATGATGCTTACCAGCGAGCCCGTGAGTGGCGGTTCAAAATCCTAAGCGCAATCGCGAATTATACAGGTGGCAGCTGCCAAAAAGGGGGACTATCCACTCACGGATAAAGCCCCCATAAATTTTTTATCTGTCCCTGTAGCCTGTCAAACTCCCACTGCTTTTCACTGGTACTGTGGCGGTTGGGGTCGTTGACAAAAAATCCCTTCTCATCATACCCGGTAAGCAAAATAAAATGTCCGGTGGTGGTAAAATCTCCGGGCGCCATACTGCACACGATCAGTCCGCCGCTGTCCAGGGTATTTTTCATCACGTTTTCATCCAGGGATAAGGTTTCTCCCCGCAGCCCCAGCTGCTCTACGCCCTCGGTCCACAGACTCCAGCTTGTCCCCGCCTCGGTGTAATACCCATTTTCATAGGCAAACTCCGCCATTTTTCTGGGATTCATATCCGTGTCTCCCGTAAAGTACAGATAAGCCATGGTCAGGCAGACAGGTCCGCATCCGGAGATAGCAATATTGCTGTCTCCATAGCTGTCATAGCCCCAACGTTTGTCCCACTGCATGAGCAGGGGCACCTGCCCCGGCGTATAGTCCCCGGACAGATCAATGGGCTGATTCTGATATTTGCCGCGGTTGGGATAATCCTTCACGAAATCCAGCGTCTCCTCATTTAACCGGGCCATCTCCAGCAGTTCCTCCGGATAGTCCTCCCGCGCCTCCTGGCTGTTCAGGAAGGTCTCGGCTTCCCGCTGCTCTCCGTCTGCCCTTCCCGGAAGCCACCCGAGAAGTCCCCGGCCTTCCCCCGGTATGACACGGGAGGCAACTCCCACGAGAACCAGACATAGCAACGCCCCGGCCACCAGAAGCCCCCGACCGGAACGGGATTTTTTTCTTCGCTTTTTCTTACTATGACCAGCTGTTTTGGGCCGGGCCAATTGATGGATATCTATAATTTCTAATTCTCCGCTTTTTCTGGACATAAAAAATGACCACCCTTTCTGCTCCGCATATCACAAGTATTCTCATACCCTGTGAATATTATAAGAAAGGGCGGTCTGAAGTTCTTTTCTTTTTTCTCAAAAGTTTCTGACGAATTTATGACATTTCAAATTCTAAACTTTTGAGTACACCGCTTTACAGCTGACGCCTTGAAGGGTTCCGATTTTACCGGACAAGGCGCTGATTACATCCTGAGGCGCGTCAATGGCAATACTGATAATGTTAATCCCCCGTTCCCGGTATGGGATTCCCATCCGCCCCACAATAAACTGCCCGTATTCATGCAAAAGCTGATTCAGCTTTGGGGCGGAAATCTCATCCTCCACAATCACGCCGATTATCGCAACTCTGGTTTCCATGAATCATCTCCTCCTTACCCTAACCTCTGCATCTCATCAATCCCCACCGAACAGATCATGGCTCCCGCCGGCGTATTCATGCCGTGGCGCTTGTTGACGGTCTCCATGATAAGTTTCCGCCGCTCCGCTCCGGCCACAATGGCAATAATCTCCTTCTCCGCCTGCAGCGTAATCCCGTAAAAGGTCTCCGCTTCCTCGGATCCGGCCCAGCGGGAGCGGATAATGGTCCCTCCCCTGGCTCCGGCCGTCCGGGCCGTATTCATCACCTCATCCGTATGTCCCTGGTTCACCACGATCAAAATCAGGCTATGTTCATCCCCCTGGTTGTTCTGCATCTGTGTTTCCTCCTCTCCACTACTTTGCTCCGCATCTCTCATCAGCACTGCTGCCGCCAGGATATTCAGGGCCGTCAGCGGCATGGAAAATAAAATTCCCTTTGCCCGGACCTCCGTTTCTTCCTCCTCATCCAGCAAATGCATCATTTTCCGCACCTTACTACGCTCTCCCAGGCTGATCAGAACATCCCGCTCCGAGCTGCCGATGCCCAGAATATCCAACAGGTCCGAGGAAGCCGTCCCATGTCCCACCGTCTGAAAATGGCAGGTCAGTCCCTGGGTTTCATAGAACCGGGTCAATGCCTTTCCCTGCCCGCGTTCCACAATGGAAATAAAAAGCTTCACACCTTTTTTTGCCGCCATCTAAAGTCCTCCTACATTTCATCAAAATACAGAATACCGTCCACCAGATCCGTAAGCGGTATCTGCAGCCGTTTCTTTTCCGCTCTCCGGCGCAGCTTTCCCACCAGTCCCAAAATCTGAATGGTCAGAAGGGGCGTCATGGCCACCATGGCCACAATGCCGAAGGCATCCGTTAAGATATTCCCGCCCAGGGCCTCGCAGGCTCCCATGGCCAACGGCAGCAGAAAGGTAGCCGTCATAGGCCCGCTGGCCACGCCGCCGGAGTCAAAGGCAATACCGGTGTAAATCTGAGGAACGAAAAATGTCATAACCAAAGAAATCAAATATCCCGGAATCAAAAACCAGAGAATGGATATTCCCGTAAGGATCCGAAGCATGGCGATACCCACAGAAGCGGCTACCCCGATCGACAGACTGTACTGAATGGAACGCTGGGAGATGGAGCCGTTTGACACCTCCTCCACCTGTCTGGTCAGCACCTGTACCGCAGGCTCTGCCCGGACGATAAAATAACCGATCACGATACCGATGGGAACCAAAAGCCAGTTCTGGCTGCCGGAAGCCAGGGTACCTCCAATATATTGTCCCGCCGGCATAAAGCCCACATTAACGCCGGTCAAAAACAGGACCAGTCCCAGGTAGGTGTACACCAGCCCGGCGATGATCCTTCCAATCTGGTGCCGGTGGAACCTGCGGGTTGCGATCTGAAAGGCGAAAAACATGCAGGCGATGGGCACCAGGGCAATGGCCACCTCCTTAAAATAAACCGGCAGCGCATGGGCAAACTCCACCGCAGCGTCCCGGGTAGTCAGATAATCCGACACTTCCACCGGAGTATATATCGCTTCCTGGGGCTGATAAAATACGCCCAGAAGCAATACCGATAAAATAGGGCCGATGCTGCACATGGCCACCAGTCCAAAGCTGTCATTGTTGGAGTTCTTGTCGCTTCGCACCGAAGCCATACCAATTCCCAGCGCCATAATAAAAGGCACGGTAATGGGTCCGGTGGTCACGCCGCCCGAATCGAAGGAGACCGGAATAAAAGTATCCGGGGTGAAAAACATCAGAAGAAAAATAATGCCGTAGAAAAATACCAACGTATAGGACAACGGAATTTTCAATAGCATACGAAGTTCCGCCACCACCAGGAAAATGCCCACCCCCACAGCCACCGTGATGATCAGCGTCAGATTGGGAATGGCCGGGACCTGCTGGGCCAATACCTGCAGATCCGGCTCAGCCATAGTAATCAAAAGCCCCAGCACAAAGCAGATGAACAGCGAAACATATATCTTTTTCGATTTACTCATCTGAGCGCCAATGCCATCCCCCATGGGGATCATGGACATATCCACCCCCAGGTTGAAAAATCCCATCCCCAGCACCAGCATCAGAGCGCCGAACAAAAACAGAGCCAAGGCCCCCAGTGATAAGGGCGCAATGGTGATACTCAAAAGTAATACTATGGCTGTGATAGGAAGGACAGATGCCACCGATTCGTAAATCTTTTCTCTTAATAATTCGTGAAATCGCAAACCTTCAACTCCTTTCTTTTCTTTTTCTATCTTCATTTTATAACAGAAAACGACGCCGGAACAGGCCGACGCCGCTTTCTTTACGGTTTCTTAACATCATGCTGCCGCTCTCCTTATGTCCGGCAGCCCGTTTTGTGCCGCGCTGCTATCCCTCGTTGACATGAATTCTTCTTATGTATCTAATTTTACATAATAAAGTGTGTCCGTGTCAACATCATACAGCGCAATTGTAAAATTAAAAGAAAATCGTTGAAACAGTTCTCGGTCATCGTGGCTATCCCTGCTTTCCGAATGACGGTCCAGAAAAAAATAATATCCGTTCTGAATTTCCGGAATTACCGGTTCACCCTCTTCATCCTTCAAATAAGGCCCAACGCTGCTATTTCCATCAGAAATCCCATACACCGCCGCCGTCAGATTTTCACTTAAAGGCAGTGGATGCCAGTCGTGGCTGCTCGCAATCTCATTTAACAGCGTGTCATCGGGAAATTTCAGCGCGGCAAAGGTCTGACCATCCCCATGAAATCCACCGTGGGAGTCCGTATAGGCAAGCTGCTCCCCTTTGCTCACATCAACGCCCAGTTCCCTGGAAATCTCGTTTTTTGACGAAAATGTTTGTAGCTGGCAGCCATTTAAAACAATCAACAATGAAAATAAAATAAAGATACTACAAATATGCTTTCTCATAGCAATCCCTCCTGGTCCTCCGGCGGCAGATACTGAATCGCAATGCGGTTTTCAGGCTTAATGTCCGTAAAGTAAATCACCAACAGAAACAGCCATTCCAGGGGCTTCATCAGCACATAAACCACATCCGCCGCAAAGGGTGAATGGATCAGCTTCGCTACAGGGAATCCATAAGTATCGTAAAGTTTCCGGACGACCCTGTGGGTTTTCGGCAGCTTCTCCTCTAAAATCTGCTCAAAAGCGTTGGCCACGCAAAGCTGCCGGTTGACTATCACCGGATGACCGTGACGCCGGCCCATCCTTATGGGCTTCACCACCTTCCGGTGGCCGCCGGCCGCCACCGTACACAGATAATGTTCATCGTAGTAAAGATTCTGGGGAGCCTCCCGGGCGGACAGGTTCCAGTCGCTGGTCTGGGTGAACGCCTGTATGACAGAGTCCGGCCTTTGTCCAAACAACGCCAGTAAGGCAATCAGAATTCCCAAAAGCGGCACAAAGAGCACCAGCGCCGCCACCGGCCAGGTCAGAGCATTCTGCAGCTTCTCATTGCACTTGTTGAGGATCGGATTGCGAAAGGTCCTTTTTTCCTCCCTGGCCAGATCCTTCCACTGAGCGATTAAATTTTTCACCTGAATCATCAACAACAAAACGCAGTTGATGGGAAACAGTGTCAGCCAGTATAAATCTTCCTTCCAAATCTGAATACACCAAAGCACGCTCACCAGAACTCCCCCGTAGGAACAGGAAATCCCGGTGACCACCACCAGCGGCGGCATCTGTTTCAACGGAACCAGCCGCAGAATCAGATATCCCAGAATTCCCACCAGAATAAAGACAAGAATGGTGGGCCAGGTCCAGGTGGCTATGGGCGTATGCTTCTGGGCATTGTACAACTGCTCCGTCCAGTCCGCCTGAAAGTCGATATTGGAAAGAACCGCATAGCCCGAACTGTAGATCGTTCCCAGAAAAAAAGTGAAAAGCTCCATTATCACACGAAATTTTCGAAACCGTGGGGTGTTCTTCTTTACGAAGAGACAGCTCACATGGAAAATCGTCAGCAATATGGGGACTCCAAAGAGACAAAACCACAAAAGCAGCGTTAATAATTGCTCCCACACTTGTTCCGCAAAATCCATATTACGCCTCCTCCCTTCCCTGGTCCTTCTGCCACTCCAGAATATCCCCCGGCTGGCACTCCAAAGCCTCACAGATTTTATTTAAAGTTTCGAGCTTGATTGCCTTGGCCTTGCCGTTTTTTAAAATGGAGATATTGGCCATGGTAATCCCCACCCGCTGGGACAGTTCGGTAACGCTCATCTTCCGCCTGGCCAGCATAACGTCGATATTTACAATGATCATGTGTTCCCTCCTAGATGGTCAGGTCATTTTCTTCCTTCAACAAAGCCGCGTTTAATATCAGCCGGGACAGAGCCAGGGCTACCACCCCAAGCCCGCAGGCCGCAAAAATGATGAAAAAGTGCCCCACCGCCTGGATTTTTCCCAGAAGCCCAACAAAATACAGCCAGACATCCACGCCAAGAACCACCCCCGCAGCCAGAAAGGCCAGGATGGAAATAAACTTCATGGCCCGGGCATTTTCCCGGCAAAAGCTGTTATCCGCTCCTATCCGGTTGCAAATTTTCCAGAATTTCCACAAAGCCAGGTAGCACAGCACCGCAATGATCCATGCCCTTCCCACAAGCACCCGATAAAGCCACCCGGGCGCTCCCAGGGCTACGGTATCTATCCAGTTTTTTATCATATGCGGCAGATACCAGAAGAAGAACAGGGCTCCAACTACCGCCACCGCCACAGAAAACAGATTCAATACATTCGCGATTCTTTTTTGTTCCATTTAAAAATACCTCCATCACATTTTCATTTACCAGAATATAGAACCCTCCTGGTTTCTCTGATTGGCTAACTCTCTCAGCCGCCTCTGGTCCTCCGGCGGCAGATACTGAACTGCAATGCGATTTTCCGGCTTTACATCCGTAAAGTAAATCACCAGCAGAAACAGCCATTCCAGAGGCTTCATCAACACATAAACCACATCCGCCGCCAAGGGCGAGCGAATCAGTTTCGCCACCGGGAATCCGTAAGTATCGTAAAATTTTCGGACAACCCTGTGGGTTTTCGGCAGCTTCTCCTCCAAAATCTGCTC
>CALWLN010000055.1 GCA_944381535.1 uncultured Lachnospiraceae bacterium | reverse complement strand
GCGGCGATTCTGGAGGGCTCCAAGGCATTTTCCAAGGATCTGATGAAGAAATACAACATTCCCACGGCGGCCTATGAGAATTTTACTGACCCGGAGGCGGCGCTGGCTTATCTGGAAAAGGCGGATTTCCCCATCGTTCTGAAGGCTGACGGTCTGGCCCTTGGAAAGGGCGTTCTCATCTGTAATACTTTGGAGGAAGCCAGAGAAGGTGTCAAAACCATCATGCTGGACAAGCAGTTTGGAAGCGCCGGAAACGGCATGGTTATTGAGAAATTTATGACAGGACGTGAGGTGTCCGTGCTGTCCTTTGTAGACGGAAAAACCATCAAGACCATGACCTCCGCCCAGGATCATAAGCGTGCGCTGGATGGAGATAAAGGGTTAAATACCGGCGGTATGGGAACCTTTTCCCCAAGCCCCTTCTACACCAAAGAGATGGATGAATTCTGTCAGAAATATATCTACCAGCCCACCGTGGACGCCATGGCGGCGGAAGGCCGGGAATTTAAAGGAATTATCTTTTTCGGCCTTATGCTCACGGAAAAGGGGCCGAAGGTGCTGGAATACAACGCCCGCTTCGGCGACCCGGAGGCCCAGGTGGTGCTGCCCCGGATGAAAAACGATATGATCGAGGTGGTGGAGGCCTGTATCGACGGCAGACTTGATACCATCGATCTGCGGTTTGAGGATAACGCGGCGGTCTGCGTGGTGCTGGCCTCAGAGGGTTATCCGGTATCCTACGAGAAAGGCTTTGAGATTAAAGGTCTGGAAAAATTCCGGGACGCCGACGGCTACTATTGCTTCCATGCCGGAACCAAATTGAGGTCGGATGGAAAAATCGTCACCAACGGCGGACGGGTGCTGGGCATAACCGCCAAGGGTGCCAATTTGAAGGAAGCCCGGGCCAACGCCTATAAGGCCACTGAGTGGGTGGAGTTTGACAACAAATATATGCGCCATGATATTGGGAAGGCCATTGATGAGGCGTGACGATTCTGAAATTTGCCGGCAAGCAAACGCGGACAAATAAATGACTGTATTTGATAGGGAAAAACAGGACAGGTTGCACGGAAATCCGACGCAATGTAATTTTGCGCGATTTTTCATACAACCTGTTTTTGTTTCAAGGAGAGGTCCGCTGGGTTTTTCAGAAGAAAATTTGGTATGACCATTTCTATGATTCTGCCGCGCTCCGGTACTCTCTCGGGGAAATACCCTTCAGCCGCTTAAAGGTACGGGAAAAGTGAGTGGAATCCCGGAATCCCACTGTCAGCCCGATGTCAGTGATGGACATGTTGGTCTGCCTCAGAAGATCCATGGCCCGGTTGATACGGCGGTCCGTCAGATATTCCACAAAAGTCTGGTGGGTCAGCATTTTAAATATATAGCAGAAGTAGGTTTTTGACAGCATGGACATCCTGCAGACGCCGTCCAGGGTCAGCGGTTCATTGTAGTGCTCGTCGATGTATCGGATGGTGGATTCCACCATGGCGCAGTACTTGTCATACATTTTTTGGGACAAATTATGGGCAGGGGACTGGGTGTACTCACGGGCGAAAATAAGGAGCAGCTCCAGAATCTTTAGATGCAGATAGTCCTCAAAAAATACTTCGGCCTGGGTATATTCCTCCAGCATGGAGAGCAACAGCCGCTCCACCAGAAACTGTCCCTTGCGGCTGAAGGTGAATTTGGGCTGCGTATTGTGCAGCTCCTTCTGAAACAACAGCGTGAAGGAGATATTCTGGGTGATTTCCCGTATTTTGTCGGAGGCTGTGGCGTTGTCAGCAAACAGATCCTCCATATAAAACTCGCAGCAGATGATGCTTCCGCCTTCCCTGAGAATGGTTTTGTGTATCACGTTCGGGGGAAGGAGAAAGGCGTCTCCCACGGACATCTCGTGTTTTACACCCTCCACAAAATGCTCGCAGCTCCCCCTTGTGACATACCAGATCTGAGAATAATCGTGGGAGTGAAGTATATCCCCGGACTGGGCGGGAGCGGTGATCTGAAAAATTTTGCAGATACGTCCCCGGCCGAATACGGTCTCATGGTCAAAGTACATGGATTGAGTGGCGGCCGGTGGAACGGGACATATATCGCGCATGAACAAACCTCCCTGCATATAGGCGTAATTTTGCGGTGACAGAGTTATTCTGACGCAGGCATTGGCTGCTTCTTAGTATATCACGAACATTAAAAATATGCAAAGCGCAAATATGATGACCGGAGGCTTAAACAAAATGACAAAAAAAATGTATTTTTTGCAATGACAAAGAGAGGTTTTTGGTAGATAATAGAATCAAAACCTGGATATGAAATATAAGAATCGGGAGGAAGTGGCAGAATGTTGTTGGAAGGGAAGAAATTCTATATCGGAGTGGACTGTGAGGGCGCGGCCTGTGTGGTTGGAGAGCCGGGAATCGGGCTTGGCAGAGGAGAACAGTATCAGTTCGCCAGAAAGCAGGCGGCCAGGGAGGCCAACGCGGCGGCACAGGAGTTGTTTGAATTAGGGGCGAAGGAGGTCATTCTGTGGGATAATCACGGAACCGGATGTAATTTTGATTATGAGCAGTTAGATTCCCGGGTGAAGATTACGCTGGGAAGCGGGCATACCGGCCGGTTCCCTCTGCTGGATGAAAGTTTTGCGGGCGTTATGTTCATTGGTTATCATGCAAGGGAGAATACGCCGGGGGCTGTCTTGGCACATACATATTCCTCCAAGGCTTTTCAATGGTATAAGCTAAATGGCAGGGAGGTTGGGGAAATGGAAATAGACGCGGCCTTTGCAGCGCTGAAGAAGGTTCCGGTTGTGCTCTGTTCTTCAGATGACTGCTGTATCCGGCAGGCGCGGGAGTCTTTTCCGTGGGCAGAGACCGTGGTGACAAAACAAAGTTTGAGCTGGACTTCGGCTGTGAGTAAACATCCTGCCGCTGTCTGTGAAGAAATTCGGGAGGCAGTCCGCCGTATGGCAAAACGGCTGCCGGAGATGAAGTGTTACAGTCTTCCCACACCACTCTCAGTTGAAATTCGCTTCAAGCGTATGGAGGATGCCGCGAAAGCGCAGCTGGTGGACAAAGACGGAAACAAATTTGCGTTGACAGACGCGTTTACCCGGAGTGGAATTGTTGACAGTGTGAAGGAGCTTTTATAGACGTATGGAAGAAAGACAGATAATGGAACTGGCAAAGGAACTTCATCTGCCGGCGGAGGTAAGAGGCGGCATGGCAGCTGCGATGGAGTCGATGCCATGGGAACAATTAGAGGAGATCATCCTACATTTAACAGACCCTGTTCTGGCAGAAGAGGCGCAGATACGCCTTGGTGCGCTGCTGACTACAGCGTATGAGCGGCAGACAGGGATGGGACAGCTGGCTGTGATGTTGGCGGCAGCGTATCATGCCAGAAAACGGTATGAACAGATAGGAATCCCGGATGGAATTTTCCTGGATACCATGGGCTGCTTTCGCAGATTCTTAACGGAGACAAAGAAAAACACGGGGGTATGGCAGTTTGACCGGGCGTTTTGGACCTGGCGCCAGACGTCCCTCAGCCTGTTCCGGCTCGGTACCCTGGAGTTTGAATACTGGAGCGCAGGGGAGGCTGACAGGCCGGAAAGTCTGGGCAAGGATGATATGGTTCTTGGAGTGCATATTCCTTCGGACGCGCAGCTTACCGAAGAGAAGTTAGCAGATTCCTATGGAAAAATGGAGGACTTTTATCGAACATACGGCGATAAGCTATGCATGGCAGGAAAGCCAACGGCAGTGCTGTGCGGGTCATGGCTTTTAAGCCCGCGATTGCGGGAGTTGTTGCCGGAAG
>CALWLN010000054.1 GCA_944381535.1 uncultured Lachnospiraceae bacterium | reverse complement strand
AATCACCGATTTGAATCTGGTTGTAACTGGACATACCTGCGATCGTACCCACCAGCATATCATCAATATACACCTTACAGTCAGTCCCGTCGCTGAAATCCCATTTCAGTTCGTGCCAGCCCTCGGTTCTTTGGACCTCGGACCAGGTCCAGCCACTGTCGCCGTTGCCGCCATAAAAGCGCACGGTATAGGTGACTTTTCCTCCGCCGTTGGGATTTTCCGGAGGAATACGGACACCCAGCATGCAATTCATACCAAGAGAGGAATTGGCCACACTCACCACCGCCGTCGTACCATTATCCGTCTTCATATTGTCATACAGCCAGATAGAGATCACATCCTGGCGGTCCATGTCGAAGTCCTTCTTGATAGCATCCTGCCCCTCGTCCACCACATAGCTGTAGTTTCCGGCATGAGCCTGCTCCGTACTGTTACCGCTTGTTCCGTTTACGGTATTCCACGCAAGGAAGTTTCGGAAGCCCTCATAAAAGGAAGTGTCCGCACTGTCAATGGTGGTGAAGCTTCCCACATCGCTGACGCTCTGCGCTCCATTCAATTTGGGTTCCCTGGCAGTCACCCGCCAATAGTAAGTTGTGCCCTTCGCAAGGCCCGATACTAAAGCGTTATTTGTAAATACGGTCTCCGTCTTTACGACATTCGCAAGCCCCTCGTCTGTGGCAATTTCCAGCGTGTAACTGCCCGCGCCTTCCACCGGACTCCATAGAAATACCGCGCCGTTAATATAAGCCACATCCTGGGCCCCATCTGCCGGAATTTCCGGTTCTGCATTGGCAAGGGTTCCGATCTCGAAGCTTCGGAACTCGTCCTCATACAGTCCCGCTTTCTCCACCTGGAAATGCGAATCCCCCATGACTTTTTTTATAATGCTGTCCTTCCGCACGGTAAAATCCAGGGCTGCCACATTGCCAAATCCGATATCCCATCCTGCATCATATTTATAATTGTTTTCTATTTTGCTGTTTTGCAGAGAACCTGTTATCCCCATATTGGCAGTAACACCGACATCCACGTTGTTCGCGATGGTCACGTTTGCAGGTGTGGCCGCGTTCCTGTAATAATATTTATAGCGTTCGCCTCTGCTGCTTCCATCCACATAATTTGTCACGTCAATGGCTGCCAGTCCGGGATAGGCTTCGTTCCATGCATCTGCATCATAATCTTCATGATCTCGGAGAGCTTTCAGCTCACCGTAGCACTCCCCGTCCGGACCTGACGCCATATACGCCGCCCAGCCCAGGCCTCTGTTATCATATCGATATCCTTCACCGTTACCGAAGTTGATCTGAATGTTATTGGTGATGACATTGTCGCGGCCACCGCCAAAGCTGGTGGTCTTGCCGGGAATATTTACCATCAGATTCTCTGTCATGGTCACCCCACTGCCCATGTCGTCTATATACACGACGGAAGAGCCATGTCCCGAATTATCCACCAGATCGTGGATATAGTTGTTCTGTATCACATTTCCCTGCTCCGTCCATCTACGGCCGCAATAGATCGCCCCCACATCCGAAGTCTCATAGCATACGTCATAGATTTCATTTCCGTAGATCAGATGATCGTTTCCGTGAAACAGGATAGCGGCATGGGGCGCATTGTATATATAGCAACGCTCCACCGAGTTCCCACAGCCATATAGATCAACCGCGGGAGAATAGGTTCGCTTCACCGTGGCGAAATCACTGATGTCACAGTTGATGACCTTGTTATTTGCGTGAGTCAGCGTATAGCGGTTGCCGCCGCCCAGGAAGATACCGCCTTGTCCCATCCTTGTAATGTTACAGGAACGGACCGTATTGTCATGACCGCCGCGCAATCCGGTATTGACGGCTTCAAAAGAGGTCTCCTCCGGCGCGCCTATGCAAACTGCCCGCAGCCCCAGGTCCGAGAAATCACAGCCGGCAATCTCCACATGGTCACAGTCCTCCATCCGGATTCCATAACCATTGGAATTTGAGAAATTCAGTTCCCAGATATTTACATAGCTCACTTCGGTCATCCGAATCAACGGCTCCGACTGAATGGAAAGTTCCAGGCTGCTATCCGTCAGATCCTTCTGGGGATATAGATATAGCTTTGCATTTTCCCTGTCCAGATACCACTCGCCTGGAGAATCGATCTCGCAGAGCAGATTGTAAGCGTAAACCCGTCTGCCGGAGTTCTTAAAGCCATAGCGATGGGGCTGGCTGGTTGTGAACCGGATTCCCGTTCCCGTATTCACCAGGTTTGAGATACCACACTGGTCGTCCGCCCAGTCGTTGCAAAAATAACCGGCAACCCAGATATCGCTCTCCTGGTCCCATAAATCATAACGGTCCACAAGCTCCGAATTATTAACGGTAAAGATTCCTCCGGGCTGCTCCAAATACTCCGCTTCGGTATAACGGCAGGGAATCCGATCTCCCCCTCCGGTGCATGCCGGACAGGAACCGTCGGGATTCGCCAAGTGATCCCGGGGAACAAAACCTGTTTGCTGAATACTGCTGATGTTCAGAAATCCCTCATTGGGATATCGGGACAGAGTCTGAATCTCCCCGTCCACCGATACGGACATATTGCCGGCCTGGGCCGGCCAGCCCATGCCGTTCTTGGTCATCGGCGGAAATTCCGTCAGGCCGTTATGCTCCTGCAGATCATACACCAGCACCTCATCGGCATACGCTCCGAGACGTTCCCGAATCTCCTCGTCCTCCACCGGCACGAAATCGCTCCCGTCCACGGAAAGACTTCCCACATAGCTTACTTCCTCATCCTGGTAAGCGCGGTACACGATGGGGCTGTCTGCCGTACCGGAGTCCTGCGCCTCCAGTTCAAAGGATCCGGATACCAGCGGATAGATACCGCCCCGCACATTCACGGTCACCCCGCCTTCCGGTACCTGTCCGCCATTCCCCTTCTTCAAGTTGCGAATAGCATCCCTTGCTGTCTCCAGGGAATCAAAAGGATCCGCAAGGGTTCCTGTTCCATCCGCGCTTCCCTCTGGGGACACGTAGAGCTGTAAAGCCGCGTCCGCCTCTGCCGTCCCGTATTCCGCATGCACCGAAGGTATAGAAGCAGATCCTGTCATAAAAACCGCCGCCAGGGCGATACACAACATCTTTTTTAACCTTTTTCTCATAGGCTTCTCCTCATTCTAGGAACAAAGAGTGTAAACGATGAATTGTCGTTTCAACCATTTACACTCTTTGTCTCTCTTCAGAAAATATTCATACTGCCGCGATACCGCAGAACCTTGTCAATCTACTGCGCCGCTTTCCACGCATCCAGTTGGGTCTGTACTTCCTGCATCACCGTATCGATACCGGCCTGCTCCAGCCTCTCCGCCTTCTCTGCGCTAAAGGCCTCGATATCCTCCGCAACATACTGCATATTATTGTACTCCGCAACTACGGCGCTGATCTGCGCAATCTCCGCCTGTACGTTGGCGGGGTCAAAGGTAAATCCTCTGAGCGGGGAAACCTCCGCCTCCTCGTTCAACTGGGCCGTCTGCTCCCATACATCCTCCGCCTGGCCGGGGAGTGTGTAAGACAGGAACTGATTGCCGAACACCCATGCGGCGCCGCCATAGTTGTATTTGGAATTCTCCACCGGCTCAACGCTGTTATCCCCGGTCTTCGTGTAATGCGTACCCTCGATGCCAAAGAGGAGCTCATTGAAGATTTCCTTATCCGTATAGATCAGATTCAGAAGCTGTATGGCTGCTTCCGGGTTTTTGGAATTGACATTGACGGCTGTCATGGTCGAATTTCCGCCACCGGCTGCTACATATGATCCTTCAAGGGGAATCGCAATGTATTCCTTCCCCCAGTTCATGGTAAGCTCCGCCTCTAATCCCGGCTTATAAGTCTGAATCGAGCTGGCATAACGGTTCGCCTTGACGTCTGCGGAATTGTCCGTCACGGTGACGATATCCTCCCGCACATAACCCTTGTCGTACCATTCCTTGTCCATCTTATCCTGTTCCGCAACGATGTCCGCATAAGACACCAGCTCCATGTTGGCGTCCCCCCTCCGGATGTATACCGCATTGCCTACGATTGCTTCATAATTCTGACTGATTACCAGGGGCTGGCGCGGGTCGATGGGGAACAGCGTCGGCTCATTGGCCGCAATTTCATCCAAGAACGGATACAACTCGCTGATGTCCTCCATGGAAGTAATGTCCAGACCGTACTTGTCCGCATACTCCTTCTGAACCGCCACACCACGCTGCTCGGCGATGATCTGCTGATTTGGGATCGCGTAGAGAACCCCGTCCACGGTTCCCGCAGTGGGCAGCCAATCCGGCATGGAAGCCATCATCTCCTGTCCGTACTCGGCCACCAGATCATCCAACGGCAGCAGCGCTTCACTGGCCACGTTGTCGATAAAAGGATTCAGCCAGCTTGAGGTAAACATCAGATCAAACTCTTCATTGGACGTTGAAGCCAGTTTTACCTTATCTGCGTACTCTGCCGAGGGGATCATGTCAAGAACCAGTTCCACATTGATTCTTTCCACCAGCTTCTTGTTCAGATCTTCCATTACCAAGTCATGATCCTCGCCCTCTTCCACCACTGCGGGCACCAGCCACCGGACCGTTACAGGCTCCTCGGTATCCCCGCCAGTGTCATCCGGCGTTTCCTCATTCCCCGGATCCTCTTCTTCGTTGGCGGCATCTCCGCCGGTGCTAGGTTCCTCCTGGTTCCCACACCCCGCCGCCAGACCGATACACATCAGGGCCGCCATCAATGCTGCAACTACTCGTTTCTTCATACTACTTCCTCCTACTTAATTATATTATATATTTTTATAATGAAGACGCCGCCGGAATCAGCCGGCGTCCTATTACCCTTTTCCCGGGCGCATCCTATCCTTTCACGGCGCCCACCGTCATACCCCTCGTAAAATATTTCTGGAAGAAGGGGAAAAACAACATCATGGGGCCAATGCTTACTACCAGCATGGCCATGCGCAGATTCTCTCCCGGCAGATCGGTAATATCCACGTTGGCCGGCACATGCTGCATGGCGTCCAGCAGGATCTGAATGCTCTGCATCATTCTCTGCAGCATATACTGCAGGGGTACCAGTTCATCGCTGCGAATATATAACATGGCATTGTACCATTCGTTCCATCTGGAAAGCGCTCCCAGAAAGGCCACCGTTGCAATGACCGGCTTGGATAGCTGCAGCGCGATCTGGAAAAATATCCTGTACTCGCTGGCCCCGTCCATCTTGGCCGCTTCAAACAGGGACGTGGGTAGCTGTGCAAAGAACGTCCGTATCATGATCACATGAAATATATTGATCAGCGACGGCAAAATCAGCGCCAGCAGATTATCCGTCAAATGCAGGTACTGGGTATTGATGATGTAGCTGGACACCATACCCCCGCTTAAAAGTGTCGGAAAGAAAATATAGAAGGTCAGCAGCCCTTTGAAGCTAAAATTACCCCTGGCAAGGCAGTAGGCCGCCATACACATGAACAGGGTTCCCAAAAGCGTGCCTGTCACCGTAATAAAAATCGTCACCAGGTATGCGTCTATGATCGTGGACGGATTACGGAACAGGTACGCATATGCCGAGGTATCCACCTTCCTGGGCAATATGGAAAAACCGTTGAGGGCCAGATCCGTCTCTCCCGTAAGGGAGGCGGATATCACCGTCATAAAAGGCAGAATACAGGCCAATCCAAAAAGAATGAAGAAAATATGTACGGCGGGATTGGTCCGCTCCTTCCGTTTCGCAATAGCCGACTTTGATGCTCTTTTTGATGCTCTCATTATCACTTTTACCTCCTGCCGTTATTCAGAACAAGGAATTTTCCGGCGACAGCTTCCTGACAATGGCATTGGTAACTACCAACGTCACAAAGCATACCACGGACTGAATCACGCTCACCGCGCTGGACATTCCGATATTCCCCTGGTTCATCAATGCCCGGAACACGTAAGTGTCAACGACGTCCGTCGTCGGATACAGGGCGCCCACATTCCGCGTCACATTGTAGAACAGGCCGAAATCTGCCCGGAATATCTTTCCCACCTCCAGGATTCCCATGATCACGATCACAGGCACGATCTGGGGGATCGACACCCGCAGGATCTTCTGAAGCTTATTGGCTCCGTCGATGTCCGCTGCCTCATACAGCTCCGCATCCACGCCCATCAGCGCCGCGTAATAGATGATACTGCCAAGACCCACGCTCTGCCAGGTCTTTACCACCAGCAGGATCACCGGCCAGTACGCCGGTTCCGTATACCAGGAAACGCCGTCTATGCCGAACAGGGCCAGAAGCTGATTGGCCAGGCCCTTGGATGGGTCCAGGAAGGCATATACGATGTAGCCCACCGCCACCCAGGATAAGAAACTCGGCAGAATGGCTACGGTCTGATAAATCTTCACATGCCTGGTTTTCTTCACCTCAAACATGATCAAAGCGAACAGTACGCCGAAGAAGATTCCCGCCAGAATGAACATAAAGTTCAAAAGCAGCGTGTTTCTGACAACCCGGAAGGCATCCTGGGACTCCAAAAAAAACTCAAAATTCTTAAGTCCCGACCAGGGGCTTCCGAAAATTCCCAAAGGCACCTTATAATCCTTAAAGGCCAGTATGATTCCAAACATCGGCCAGTAATTAAACACCGCCAAAAGAACAATGACAGGGAGGGCAAGACTTAACAACTGAAGATTGTCCTTCAAAAACCCTTTTCTTCTTTTCTTTTTCATATATATCATTCCTTTCATCTTGTCACTCTCATCATCTGATTCTAGTATATCGGAAATTTCAGGGGACGGAAATGATACAAAACCAGAAAAAAGTGTCACAAATTTGACCTTTATCTCCGGAGGAAAGATGTTATTTTTTTGCTTTTCAAAAGTCAAGACTACCGGCTTAGCCGGTGGCTTGTTCTGCCCCTATAAGGGGCTTTTGCCTGCTTGCGCCCGGAAGGCGCACTGAAGGTCTGCCAACTGCACCACATCCTCAGCTGCCCCTAAAGGGGCTTTTTCAGTGCTTCCTTATTCCGGCGCAGCCCCATAAGAGGCTTGCTGGTTTGCTTTGACTTCCTACTACCACTCCAAGTGGTCTATTTCTTGTTTTTCTTCACCGGCTCACCCGTAAACGGGTCGATGTATTCTACTATCGACATTTGATCATATTCTATATCCTCCTTCAGCTGATTCTGGATATACGCTTTGATCGCACTTGCATTCTTCCCTA
>CALWLN010000053.1 GCA_944381535.1 uncultured Lachnospiraceae bacterium | reverse complement strand
AGCTCCGTCCCGGTAAAGCTTTCGGGCGAATACTCCAGCGTAATGTTACCGTCAAAACGGGCGGCCCGCTCCTTCACCATTTTCGTGCCGCTTGTGGCAATCTCCTTGATCTCCTCCCGGTTCATATGGAAGACCACGTCCCGCTGCAGGGTGGATGTGGAGTTATAGATATGCACAATCACATTCTTGATGCCCTGGATAGCCTCAAAGGTCTTGTCAATGAGATGCTCCCGGCACTGAATCAACACCTGTACCCGCACGTCATCGGGAATCATATCTCTGGCCACCAGTTCTCTCAAAAAATCGTACTCCGTCTGAGAAGCTGCCGGAAATCCGATCTCAATCTCCTTAAAGCCCAGCTTTAGGAGAAGCCGGAACATCTCCATCTTCTCCTCCACCTCCATGGGCTCGATCAACGCCTGGTTGCCATCCCGAAGGTCCACGCTGCACCAGATGGGCGCCTTCTCCAATTCTTTATTGGGCCACTGCCTCTGTGGATAATCCAGTACCGGCACCCGTTTATATTTCTTATAGTTCAACATACTTTCATTCACCCTCTACAAAATTTATTCCCCCAGGCCGCTTTCAATGGCTGCGATAATCGTCTTTAATGCCTGTTCCTCGTCCTCCCCCTCACAGAAGAACTCCACCTCATCCCCGGACTTAATACATGCTCCCAACACGCTCAAAACACTTTTGGCGTTGGCAGTGTTATCCCGAAACTGAAAGGTGATCACAGACTTAAACTGCATTGCTTCCTTACATAGTATTCCAGCCGGTCTCAAGTGTAACCCCGTGGGGTTTTTGATAACAACCTTTTGACTAACCATTCTGTCCTGCCTCCCATTTACTTTATCACACCCCGCCATCAACCACAGATGGATGATACGTATAGGAAACCACAAATAAATTTGACGTTTCCTATAGATACGTTTTTTTCTACAACATGATCCTGGTGATCAGTTCCGCCAGCCGTCTTGCTTCCTCCTCGATCATCTGCTGATCCTTGCCCTCGATCATTACGCGCACCATGGGCTCCGTTCCCGAGGGGCGAATCAGCACTCTGCCTTCTCCCGCAAACTTCTCTTCCAGTTCCCCGATGGCATGGGCAATCTCGGGGTACTCCATATAATTTTCCTTCTTATGGTTGGGAACCTTGGCGTTTACCAGCGCCTGGGGCAGCACCTCCATAATGCCGGTAAGCTCCGACAACTTCTTTTTCGTCTTGACCATGACCTCCAGAAGATGCAGCCCGCTTAGCAGGCCGTCTCCCGTGGTATTCTCATCCAGGAAAATAATATGTCCGGACTGCTCTCCTCCGATATTATAACCGTTTTCCAGCATATTTTCCAGTACATAGCGGTCTCCTACCCTGGTCTTTTCTATGTGGATTCCATTATTTTCTCCCATCAGGAAAAATCCCAGATTGCTCATCACAGTGGCCACAATGGTATTTTTCTTCAGGGTTCCCTTTTCCTTCATATAATTTCCCACGATTGCCATGACCTGGTCGCCGTCCACTTCATTGCCCAACTCATCCACAGCCAGCATCCGATCCGCGTCCCCGTCAAAGGCCAGACCCACATCCGCCTTCTCATAGACTACCCGGGCCCGCAGCTCATCCATATGGGTGGAACCGCAGTTCGCGTTGATGTTGGTACCGTCGGGGTTGGTATGTATAGCCACCAGATTGGCTCCAAGGCCCTTCAGTGTCTCCACCGCCGTATAATAGGCGGCGCCCTCCGCGCAGTCCACCACGATCTTCAAGCCGCTCAAATCCACCGGCACGGTCTTTTTCATGAAAAATACATATTCCTCCCGGGCGTCCATCCGGTAATTGACGGTTCCGATTCCCGAGCCAATGGGCATTTTAATATCCTTCATGTCGCTCCTGATCAGCGCCTCTATCTCATCCTCCAGCTGGTCGGACAGCTTATAGCCCTCCCCGTTGAAAAATTTGATCCCGTTGAACTCCATCGGATTGTGGGAGGCGGAAATGACCACCCCTGCGTCCACCTTATGCTTTTTCGTCAGATAGGCGATGGCCGGCGTGGGAATGACTCCCATGTATACGGCGTTCGCGCCTACGGAGCAGATACCGGCCAGCAGGGCGTTTGCCAGCATTCCACCGGAAATCCTCGTATCACAGCCTACGATAATGGTGGGCTGGTGTGCCTTCTCCTTTGTGAGCACATAGGCGCCCGCCTGCCCCAGCTTCATGGCCAGATCGATGGTCAGCTCCGTGCCTGCCACACCTCTTACACCGTCGGTTCCAAACATTCTACCCATTTTATGTTACCTCTTTCTTCCTTTTTCATATCTCAATCTATTCACTTCCTGTCAAAAACCTGCACTGTCGATACCGCTGCTATTCCGTACCGTCTTCTCCTGCACTGCCGCTGCTATTCCGTGCCGTCTTCTGTGCCGCCGGTGCCGCCCGTTCCACTTCCATCCGTGCCGCCGGTGCCGCTGTCGTCAGTTCCGGTTCCGCTTCCATCTGCGCCGCCGGTTCCTGGCACCGTGCCGCCGGGTTCCTCCTCAGCGCCGATTTCCTGCACCGTCAACTGCACATACACGGTCCCCAGCACCTCGTACCTGTCATCATCCAGAGTGATAGTTACTTCTACCCGGTGGCTGCCCGGTTCCAGGCCGTTCAGATCAATGGAACCCTGAAGCTGGTCCGCCGTCAAATCTGTCAGTTCCTCACTTCTGCCCCGAACCGTTACGGAAACCGTGGATACGCCGTAAACTACCTCGTACCCTTCCGTCAGGTTCAAAACCTCCAGATTTTCCACAGGCAGGCTTAAGCTCCTCACCTCCAGCCGCTCCACCAGGGCCCGCACCGCAATCTTATTCTCCTCCGCATCCACCAGGGAAACACCCTCCGGCAGATACGGCGTGATATCTATACTATTCTCAACATCACCGGTGGCGCCGTCCAGATTAATGGCCTCACCGGGAATGGTAATGCTGGAAACATTATTCAAAGTCTCCGCCTTACCCTTGACGGTCACCGTCTCCGGCGCATACTCTACCCCGGTAAATGCATAGCCATCCGCCGGTTCTCCCGAGGTCTCGCACACCACCGGAACCGTCTTGGTGGACAGAATCTCCACTGACACGGTCACCGACTCCTGGCTCAGCTTAATCTGGCTGGATTCCACCACCTCGCCGTTTTCGTCATACAGAACCAGCATGGCGTTGACCGTAATGTCCGCCGTGGCTCCCGCCACATCCGCAACGGCGCCGATCCTCTTCACCCTGGACACCACGGACTGAGGTCCGGAAATATTGATGAGGTTGGGGCTTACCGTCATCTCACCGATGGCATAGCCTTCCGCCGGGGTTCCCGAAGTGGTTCCCACCACGGGAACCTGCTCCTGTGCCAGATCCTCCAACGTAATCATCAGGTTCCTGGTGCCCTGGGTAATCGATAACTGACTTGCGTACCGTCTGGCCTCCACATTGATGGGCACCGGTTTCTCCTCATTGGGGCTCTGGTAATCCACCTGGCTCAAATCCACCGTAGCCGTAAAATTGGCGGATGTCAGGTTATCCATGATCTTCCTGGGTCCGGTAACATAGATGGTAACAAAGATGGGGTCATTGTCTTCCTCATGCCCTACCACCTCATATACCTTTCCCATATCGGCCACCATGTCCTCGTTGACAAACTCAATGAGCACATCAAAGGGTTCGGTAATCCGCGGGTTATCCACGTTCACCACCACCAGCCACAGAAGCACCGCAATTACCGCGGACAGGATTTTCAGGCCGGGATTATTTATCAGATGTTTTATCATTTTCTTGAACATGCTTCGGCCTCCTTTTCCACAGTTTAAATCGCTCCGGGTCGATGGAACGGTTCTGGACAAAGCCCAGCTTACGCTTCAGATTCTCGGGGTCCAGATTCCGGAAAATGTTCCCGCCAAAGGCCACGGATACATGTCCGGTCTCCTCGGATACCACCACCACCAGGGCGTCCGTCACCTCACTGACGCCCACCGCCGCCCGGTGTCTGGTTCCCAGATCCTTACTCAGATCCATATTGTCAGACAGGGGCAGATAGCAGGTGGCCGACACGATCCTGTCTCCGCGTACAATAACAGCGCCGTCGTGAAGCGGCGTGTTGTGCTCGAAAATGTTGATCAGAAGCTGACTGGACACCAGAGAATCCAGCTCAATGCCGGTTCTCTCATACTCCGTCAGCGGCGTGTCCTGTTCCATTACAATCAGCGCCCCGGTCTTCACCCTGGCCATCTCAAAGCAGGCCTTGGTAATCTCCGCCACGGTCCTGTCGCTGAACCGGGCCTGATTTTTCTGGGAATCAAAATTAAAAATGCCGCTTAAGAAATTCTTCCGCCCCAGGGACTCCAGCGCCCGCCGAAGCTCCGGCTGAAAAATGACAATCACAGCCATCACCGCCACATTTATGGTCTTTTCCACAATCCACAAGATGGTGGTCATCTGGAAAATGGCGGCAATCAAACAGAAAAGGGCGATTACGATGATTCCCCTAAGCAGTACCCAGGCCCTGGTATTTTTCACCCAGACCAGGATATTGTATACAAGCAAGGAAATGATAATGATCTCCACAATGTCAACCACATTGATTCTCGGGATCTCAAAACCGGACATATATTTATCCATAAACGTCCTGAGGGTTGCCAGCAGATTCTCTATCATACACTCACTTCCTTTCTATCTCACTTCATCTTCTCTGTTTCAGTCATCCAGCAAATCCCTATCGATGTCAAATTCGTCCGCCAGCTCCTTCTTGCTGATTCTGTCGTTCTTACGGCTGTTGATCTGCTTCACCCGCTTCTCCTTGCCGGAGACGAACACCTTGGGAACCGCCTTCACATAATAATATTCGTCGTCCTCAAACTGTAGCCGCTCCGTCCTGACATAGTCCAGGTTAAACAGGAAAAATTCCATCAGCAGGCCCGCCGCCACCGCAACCACGGTACCCACAATCATCCCCGGAATATTTCCCGTCTGTTTTATAAGGAAGCTTCCCACCAGCAGCACGATCAGATTGATTCCGTTGCCCAACGCCACCGCAACGGTCCAAGAGCGCGCAAAGGACTGCCGCCGGATGATGTAAATCACAAGGGCCGTCAACCCGAAGGCCAGCACTGTCACATACAGTTCCTGATTTCCCACAATCTGCTGCAGAGCCAGTGTGAACTTGGATACCTCCGCCTCCTCGTCCACGGCTGCCAACAATGCGTCGTTGGCCTTCACTCCCCTGAGGAAATAGTAAACCACCAGCCCGCAGATCATGGACAAAATCGAATAGGGTTCCTTGGCAAGTCCCAGTCCGGTGGGCATGACCTCACCGATTCCAAGCCTACAGAGCAGAGGTGTCACCAGCAATCCGTAGCCTTCCTTGGGAGCAAATTTATAATACATAAAAAACATCACCAGGAACAATAACAACGCCACCACGCAGACCTCCACGGAAAGAGCAAACAGATGGGCAAGTATCAGAACCGCCGCCAGCACCACCGTGGCATTGATGGGCAAAAAGGTACACACCAGAGCCAGCGCAATGGCAACCGCCGGATTGTTCAGCCTGCTCATATAACCGATATTCCCGTTGATCAAAAAAAACGTAATAAGAGCGACCACAAAGCGGATCCCCGGTTTGATATAAAACTCAAATTTTCCGTAAAAATCTCTCAGCCGCTCCCGCAGCTCCAATAATTTCGTCATATCTGTCCTCCTGCTTATCAGGTCTTAAAGGATTCATTCCTCCCAGTCGTCAATGGGAAGTAATGTCTCTTCTCTCTCATACAGCTTCTCCACCTTTTTCAGTCGGTTAAAGTACAGCTTCAGGGACTTGTGCCCCTTCCGGTAACGCCGGCTGTACACAAACCGGGCAATCACCTGATACACCGCCACAAAAATGATGTATTTTACCAAAACACCCACAATGTATTCCTGCATATCCATTTGATACATCGATTCCAGAAAACTCTCCATCTGATACAGAAATGTGAGCAGAAACAAGATACCAAAAGCAATGGTGGAATAGAAAAGGGTCTTGATCATTTGAAAGCCGATATAATCCCGCCGGTAAAACCGGCTCATGGGCATGTATTCTTTTCCTTCGCCCTGCTCATAGGCAGCCAGCTTGGTCATAAGTCTGATTCGTTCCTTATTCAGCATATGTCCTCCTAAACTATTTCAGTTAATCGCATTATATCACACTATTCAAAATTAGGCAAATACGCGGCTACCCTAATATCCCCTGCCGATACTGACGCTTAACGCGTAGATATGTGAGGCTCCCGCCTCCCGCAGTGCCTCCGCCGCTCCGTCCATGGTGCTTCCTGTGGTGTAGATATCATCTACTAACAAGATATGGTCTAATTGTACCTTATTTCCCGCAACTTTAAAAGCCTTTTTCAGATTATTTTTTCGTTCCCTGTCATTCAATTCTTTCTGGGGCCTGGTTGGAATGCTCCGCGCCAACAGCTTATCGTACACCGGAAGCCGCAAAAGTCTCCCGATTTCACCGGCAATGATCTCGGCCTGGTTGTATCCCCGCTGCCGTCTGCGCTTTTTGTGCAGGGGGATAGGAATAATGGCCTGTATGTGGTTACGCTTTATCCAGTCCCCGTACCTTCGCGCCAGCTCCTGGGCATAGGCGATTCCGTACTCCCGGCGATTGCCGTATTTTAACCGGTAGACAGACTCCTTTACGCAGCCCTTATAGACCCAGAGGGCCTTTCCCTGGACAAACCCGTGGGGATGACGTATGCAGTCCTGGCAAAGTTCTCCCCGCTCATCGGTCAGAGGCTTCCCGCAAATTTTACAGACAGGTTCCTTAACATATTCCGCCCGGGCCCTGCACTCCCCGCAAATGGGGTATTCCCGGCTCCAGAGAGGGGTGTAAACCACCCCATCGCAGAGAGGACACCGCTTGGGATACAGCAAATGTAATACGCCTGCCAACACTCGGAAACATTTTTCCATATAAATCCTTTCCAAGTTCCACGATACCACAAAAAGCCGGCGGTGTCGGAAGTTCTCCCACATCAACCGGCTTCTGTTAGCGTAACACGAATTCCGCTGAAATTCCATAAAAATTTTCTTAAGATTTTGTTACATATGACGTTGGCCGCAAATCGGCAGCAACATTTTTAAAAAATCGAGAACCACACAAAGAGCGAGGATGCCAGTGAGGACACCAGCGATACAACCGTGATCTGTGTATTGATGGACGGCCCCGCCGTATCCTTGAAAGGATCGCCTACCGTATCACCGATGACAGCGGCCTTATGGGCCTCGCTGCCCTTGCCTCCCTCTTCCCCGGATTCAATATACTTCTTGGAGTTATCCCACAGTCCGCCGGAATTAGACATAAACAAAGCAAGCAGCAGACCACTGACAATATTTCCCAGCAAAAATCCGCCGATGGCCGACGGGCCGCCGATAAATCCCACAAGAAGTGTGGCAATGATACACATGATACCGGCCGGAAGCAGTTCCCGCAGAGCTCCGGAGGTTGCGATATCAATGCACTTTCCGTACTCCGGCTTCACGCCTTCTTTTCCCTCTTTCAGTCCGGGAATGGAGTTAAACTGGCGATGAATCTCCTGTACCATCCGCTGAGCGTTCTTATCCACGCCCAAAATCAGCATTGCCGAGAAAACCGCAGGGATAGAGGCTCCGATCAACACACCGAAAAATACCGTGGGGGACATGATATCGAATCCGGCAATCAATTCTCTTCCGGCCGCGGCCAGAGCATCGTTGACCTCCGACATAAAGGCCCCCAGCAGAGAGATCACCGTCAGTCCGGCGGCGCTGATGGAAAAGCCCTTGGTGATGGCCTTCACCGTATTGCCCGCGCTGTCCAGCTCATCTGCCGTGCGGATGGTCTCTTCTCCCAGTCCGCCCATCTCAGCCAAGCCCCGGGCGTTGTCTACAATGGGTCCGTAGGCGTCATTGGAAATGATCATACCCACAATGGAGAGCATACCCACAGCGGCCATGGAGATACCAAAGATGGCGTATCCCTCTCCCATGGGCTCACAGATCTTATATGCCACCAATGCGGATATGGCAATTCCCACCATAGCGGGCAGAGCCGAAATAAATCCGTAGGACACGCCGGAGAGCACCGTAAAGGCAGGACCGGAACCGGAAGCATGGGCTACCTTGCGCACAATGGGCTTGGAATCGTCGGTAAAATAATCCGTGGTGATACCAATGATAACACCCACCAGCAGTCCCACCGTGGAGGCGCCCCAGATCCGCCAGGAGAATCCGTCAAAAACAAGGGTTGCCAGAGCAGTCAGAACAAGAAAAATCCCTGTGGTCACATAAGTAGAGGAATTGAGAGCTTTGGTGGGATTTCCGTGTTTTCCCACCCGAGCGGTGGCAATTCCAAGAACGGAAGCCAAAAGGCCCAGTATCGCGTAGCAGAATACCATGGAGATATTCGCAAAGGCTCCCCCCGACAGGGACTGGGCGATCACCAGAGCCGAAGCCATGGCAGCCACATTAGAATCGAATAAATCCGCTCCCATACCGGCCACATCACCTACGTTGTCTCCCACGTTATCCGCGATCACGGCGGGGTTCCGGGGATCGTCCTCGGGAATACCAAGTTCCACTTTACCTGTCAGATCAGCCGAAATATCCGCGGTTTTTGTGAAAATACCGCCGCCCGCTTTGGCGAACAGAGCCAGGGAGCTTGCGCCAAAGGAAAAGCCCAGCAGGATACTGGCATTTCCCGTGATCAGCAGGACCGCCGCAACGCCAAGCAAAGAGCAGCCTACCACCAGAAGTCCCATAACCGCGCCGCCCCTAAATCCAATCAGAAAAGCGGGCTTTATGCCCTCCTGGGCCCCTTCCGCCGTGCGGGCGTTTGACAACGTGGCTACCATAATGCCGATCTTACCGGCAATGGCGGACAGAACCGTTCCCGCGATATAGGCAATGGCCATTGCCACATTATCCACAGGATTTCCCTGCCAGATGGGTGAGGGCAGCAAGATCAGTATAATGATAGCTGCCACCACGGCAAATTTCCCCAATACCAGATACTCCCGCCGCATGAAAGTATTGGCCCCCTCCTTGATCAGCGCGGATACCTCCTGAATCTTTGCGTTGGTGGTTTTCTGTTTCTTCACCCAAAGATAGAGGTACGCCGCAAAGGCAAAGGCGATGACGGCCGTCAGAAACGACAGGCCGTAAAAGAGTGAAAGTTGACTTTCCATGAAAAATATCCTTCCTTTCTTTATTCTGTCCTTGTAAAACAAGGTGTTTTTACTCAAACATTTATAGTATAATCCTTTGATTTTTCGCCGTCAATGTGATTCTCAAATTTTTCCCCGCCGGGTCAATCCCCTCACGGAAGGCGTTCGATTCCAATCACATTTTATGCCGCAATTTTCTTGGCGATTCCTGTCGCAGTTTTGTATTGACGGGCAGCGTATTTTCTGTTATTTTAAAAAATGAGCGAGGCTTCGTTCGAAAGCCCCGCTTTTTGTCAGGGGTATCGAAAAAAAGAGAAAGAGAGTATCCAATGGAGATAACATTCACAAACTTTATTCAACAGATGGTCAGCAGCCCGGTTCTGTTTATCACCGTGCTGCTCACACTGGGCGTCATCTTTGTCAACGGATGGACGGACGCCCCCAACGCCATCGCCACCTGCATCACCACCCGCTGTCTGGGGGCCCGGCAGGCCATCCTGCTCAGCGCCGCCTTCAACTTCCTGGGCGTGCTGATCATGACCCACATCAACAGCGCGGTGGCCTCCACCATCAGCAACATGGTGGACTTCGGCAGCAATACCCAGGAGGCCATCATCGCCCTGTGCGCCGCCCTGTTCTCCATCGTGGTGTACAGCGTGGGCGCCTCCTACTTCGGCATCCCCACCAGCGAGAGCCACAGCCTCATCGCCGGCCTCACCGGGGCGGCCATCGCCATCCACGGCAGTCTGGCCGGCGTCAACGGGGCCGAGTGGGTGAAGGTCATCTACGGCCTGGTCCTCAGTCTGGTCCTGGGCTTCGCCAGCGGCTGGGTGCTGTGCAAGCTGGTCACCCTGGTGTGCTACCGCATGAACCGGCGCAAGACCGACCGGTTCTTCCAGGGGGCCCAGATCTTCGGCG
>CALWLN010000052.1 GCA_944381535.1 uncultured Lachnospiraceae bacterium | reverse complement strand
ATATCTGTGTATAGCGGTGTATTGCGTAGAGGAAGGAGGGCGAATAGGTACAGAAAACACAGCAGAAAGAAAAAAGTGTGTATAGAGTAAGGTAGGAACGACCATGAAAGTGGTCGCTTTTTTTATGCCCTCCTACCGGGCAGAAGGGAATGATGGTCTTGCCGGAAAAATCGTATTCCTCCAGAAAGGTATAGAGGGCCTGGGGCATGTCGCCCCACCAGTTTGGGTAACCCAGGAAGATAGTGTCGTATTGGTCCGGGTTTTCAATATGGGTAGCCAGCTCAGGACGGGCATTTTCGTCCTGTTCCTCAGCCGCCTGGTCCACCAGCGGGTCATGATCCAGAGGATATTGCCGCACTGTCTCAATCCGGAACAGGTCTCCGCCCACTGTCTCCTGGATGACGCCGGCCATATATTCCACATTCCCCATCACTTCGCCGTCACGCACCACAATGCTGGCTCCGGCAATGGCGTCCACGCCGTCGGTATCCACATCCTCCGGCATGGTAAAATAGGCTATGAGGATATTTGCGCTGCTTTCCTCATCCGCTGCCTCTGGCTCTGTTTCGGAGGGATTGGTGTCAGCGGAGCTTTCCGGCTCTTCCGCTTCTTCCGGTTCTGCTGCATTTTCCGTTCCGGAGGATGAACCGGAAACGGGTACTTCGGAGGGCTCGGGGGCTTCACTGCCGCAGGCGGCAAGGCTTGCTACCATCACAAGCCCGAGAAATATCGCGGTTAATTTTTTCATATTGATGACTGCTCCTTTCGCTCTGTTTTTGTTGGTTATATTATAAAAAAAAGGAGACTTCATAAGAAGTCTCGATTGGTTATGTAGTATTTACTTAGAGGTTAAGAGTGGCATGGTGTTTACCGGAATGCCGACGGCCTCCTTATCGTTTCTTTGTGTGTATGCTTCTGATTATGGATTTCCTTTAAATCCTCAATGGCGAGAACCGGATCCATAGTGTGGAATATCATATAGTTCCGCCTCATTGTTTCGACGGGAGCCTGCTTATAAATCTTTGCACTGTCTTCACCATTGTAATAATGCCAATAGCGGTAGATATAGCCAATCCAATACAGCATATCTTCCGAAAATATTTCTCCGTCCGCATTAAGCGCATCTCCTGCGGCATCCACCACTTCTTCAAGGAGATATTCTTCACCCGCCCACTGCATGCGGTTATATTTGGAATCAAGTTCCTTAGCCGTATTCGATGTCATAAATGTCCTGACAAAAGCGGCGCTATTATATTTCTTTTTCGCAGATAACTCAAACAGCCTGCCTTGAATGTCACAAAGCTTTAACTGAAGTTCGTTCATGATTTACCTCCTTTTGCCTCATCAAGTATTTCATCGAAAAATTTCCCTTCCCGGCGGTAATTTTTGCAAATTTCGTTGGCAAGGGAAATGCCTCTTGCACGGTTTTCCTCAGCAGCTTCTTTTATAAACAATCTTTCGAGATAAGAAACATTCTGTCGTTTGCAATGCTGCCGATAATCAAATCCTTGTTGTCTGCCATATCACGGTACTTGTTATAAAAAGGAGTACCATTTATTTGTTCCATTCTTCCTCTGTGATATGCTACAAGCATTGCCCAATCAATATCGACGGGTACCTCCAAATACGTAAAAGGAGAACACGACCTGCTTCGCGCTTAACCGCGTCTGCTGCTTCCGCAATTCTGTTCAGAGTCATATCATAAACAGGAACAGACTTTTCCTTGCAAATGTCATACATCTTAGTCTGTGTTATCTTATTGGGAACAGCACAGCCATTCTCCCAACGGTTTACGGCGGCAAAAGTAACCTTCAAATTCTCCGCAAACTCGGTTTGGCTCATATTCAAATATGTTCTTATTTGCTTAATTAGTGTCTGCATAACGCCGCCTCTTTATACTCCATATTTTGCCCTTATGTCAGAAACAATGATATCGGCCTCCCTATACTTCCCTTCCTCTGCATGACGTCTGGAATTTTCCAGTTTTCTTAGCAGTTCTTCTTCTGTCATGGCTGTATATGGATTATATTCCGAGACACTTTTTTTAATTTCAAAATGGCAATCCATTGTACTTGGCATGTCACATACCTCGCTTTCAACGCTTCTTGTAATCTAATGCCAGTATACAATATTTATATTGTTAAATCAATGTTTGTATTGATTTATAGGAAACGTCATAAAGGTTTTCTTTATGACGTTTCCTGCGCCGATTTTTGCTGCGTGTAAACGCAGAAATTTCCTTGCAAAAATCGTACGCATCACCCGGAGGGGCTATAGTAAACGGCAAATTTATTTGTCGTTTACTATAGCATATAGGCTGTTCCTATGTAATATACTTTTACGGAATTTCGTAATTATAAAAAATTTCCGCTCTACCCCGCAGTGCGCAAGCTCGATTCCGCTTCGCTTCCCTTTACCCCGCAGTGCGCAAGCTCGATTCCGCTTCTACATTCCATTTCAGTCCGTGCTGAACAAGCGCCACTGGCGCTTAGCACCGCTCCATCCACTCTGTGCGCTTTCACACTAGGCTCGATAACACCTCGCCAAGTGTTCAATGTGTCGCTCGCGGGCTTTCGCCCTATCAAAAAGAGAGAATAAAAATTCTTTTGTGAGCTAGCTCCCAACGAATTTTTATTATCTCTTTTTGGCACTGCTCAATGCTATGCCAAAAATTGACTATTATACAGTTCTGCGTACGGGCCGCCTTTGGCCAGGAGGGCTTCGTGGCGGCCTTGTTCCATGATCTTTCCGTCTTTCATGAAGAGGATGACGTCGGCGGTCCGGATGGTGGACAGCCGATGGGCAACGATGAAGCTGGTGCGGCCCTTCATCATGGCGGCAAAGGCGTTTTGGATCTTCATCTCCGTGCGGGTGTCGATGGAGGAGGTAGCCTCGTCCAGGATCAGCATGGGCGGCAGGCACAGCATGACTCTGGCGATACAGAGAAGCTGCTTCTGGCCGGTGGAAAGGCTGCCGCCGTCATCGCCGATGACCGTATCATACCCCTGGGGCAGACGCTTGATGAAGCTGTGGGCATGGGCGGCTTTGGCAGCCGCTATCATTTCTTCCTCGGTGGCATCCGGTTTTCCCATCATAAGATTTTCCCGGATGGTTCCGGCCTTCAGCCAGGTCTCCTGCAGCACCATTCCGTAATTCTCCCGCAGGCTTTCTCTGGTCACATGGCGGATGTCCTCACCCTCCACCAGAATGGCTCCGCTATCCACATCATAAAAACGCATGAGCAGGTTGATGATCGTGGTCTTGCCGCAGCCGGTGGGCCCCACGATGGCCACCCGCTGGCCCGGCTCCACCTTCAGGCTGAAATGCTCGATCAATTTCTTGTCCGGCACATAGGAGAAATACACGTCCTTCAGCTGCACGTTTCCGGAAATCTCCGACAGCACCGCTGCGTCGGCCGGATCCGGTATCTGGGGCTCCGCCTCGATCAACTCCAGCACCCGGGCCGCGCAGGCCAGGGCGTTCTGAAGCTCCGTCACCACACCGGAAATTTCATTGAAGGGCTTGGTGTACTGATTGGCGTAACTTAAGAAGCAGGACAACTGCCCCACGGAAATGATGCCGCTGATGGCCGCCAGACCTCCCGCGATACCCACGCCGGTGTATACCAGCCCGTTGACAAAGCGGGTGGCCGGATTGGTGATGGAGGAAAAAAAGGTGGCCCGCAGAGAATAATGTTCCAACCGCTTGTTGATCTCATCAAAGCGGCCCATAACCTTCTCCTCCTGTCCGAAGGCCTGCACCACCTTCTGATTCCCGATCATCTCGTCAATCAGCGCCGTCTGTTCCCCCCGGGTCTCGGACTGGCGCCGGAACATACTGTATGTTTTTTTGGCAATGAAGGCAGCCACAAACAGGGACACCGGGGTGATGACCACCACCACCAAAGTAATGATCACATTGATGCTGAGCATAAAGCCCAGCGTTCCCACAATGGTGAGCACACCGGTGAAAAGCTGGGTAAAGCCCATAAGCAGTCCGTCGGCAAACTGGTCCACATCTGCCACCACACGGCTGACCAGCTCTCCGTGGGAGTGGCCGTCGATATACTTTAAGGGCAGAATCTCTATCTTGGAAAAGGCATCATTTCGAATATCCCGAACCACGCCGTAGGTAATTTTATTGTTGCAGACATTCATGAGCCACTGGGCCAGCGCCGTGACCGCAACGATCACGCCTATCTGAATCAGAATACGAAAAATCACAGGAAAATCCACGTTGCCGGGTCCCAGGATGGCGTCAATGACATCTCCGGTCAGTACGGGTACATACAGGGTGGCAAAAACGGTGACCACTGCAAACAGCAGGGACAGAATCAGAAATACCCAGTATTTTTTAATATAAATTAATACCTTTTTGACCGTATTGGTCTGCATTTTATTTTTCCGCGCCATCTGCTTCCCCTCCTGTCTTAATTTCTTCTCCGGCGCCGGTTTCCGCACCGCCTGCTTTATTTACGGCGCCTGCGTATTCCACGCTGTCCTCCGGCTTCCCGGCGCCGACATTTTTCGTCTGATACTGGGAATCGTAAATTTCCCGATAAACCTCGCAGTTCTTAAGCAGCTGGTCATGGGTTCCCATGCCCACCACTTCCCCGTCCTCCAGTACCAGAATCTTGTCCGCGTACCGGATGGAGGAGGTCCGCTGAGACACCACAAACACCACCGGGCTGTCCTTCATCTCACGGATGGCTTTCCGCAGCCTGGCGTCGGTGGCGTAATCCAGAGCCGACGCGCTGTCGTCCAGAATAAGAATTTCCGGCTTTCGCACCAGAGCCCGGGCGATGGTGAGACGCTGCTTCTGCCCGCCGGAAAAATTCTTGCCCCCCTGGGATACCGGGGCATCAAGGCCCTCCGCCTTGGAGGCCACCACCTCTGTGGCCTGGGCCACGGTCAGGGCTTCCCTCATCTCCTCCTCCGTGGCGTCCTCCTTGCCCCACAGGAGATTTTCCCGAATAGTACCCTTAAAAAGGACGGCTTTCTGCAGGACAATACCCACTTTTCTTCGCAGTTCCGAAATGGGATAATCCCTTACATCCTGTCCGTCCACCAGCACCTGTCCCTCCGTGGCGTCGTAGAATCTGGGAATCAAATGTACCAGAGATGTCTTACCGGAACCGGTACCGCCGATGATTCCGATGGTCTCGCCCCGGCTGGCGGTAAAGCTGATACCGTCCAAAGATTTGTCCCCGGCATTTTTGTAGGTGAGAGAAACGTTTTTAAACTCCACCACCGGGACATCTGTATCTGCGGGAGAATCCTTACCGGATTCCACGCTTTCACTGTGCTGGCTGTTTTGGATCTCAAAGACACTCTGCACTCGGTTTCCGCAGGCCACGGCCTTGGTCACGGTGATGATCAGATTGGCCAGCTTCACCAACTCCACAAGGATCTGAGACATGTAGTTCACCAGCGCCACCACCTGGCCCTGGGTGAGAATTCCGGCGTCCACCCGGACTGCGCCGGTGTACAAAAGCACAATCAAAGCCCCGTTGACGATCACATAGGTCACCGGATTCATAAAGGCACTGATCCTCCCCACGAAATTCTGCATACGGGTCAACTCCCGGTTAGCTGTCTCAAAATGCTCCTGCTCCTCTTCCTCCCGGTGGAAAGCGCGGATGACGCGAACGCCGGCGAGATTTTCCCTTGTGATCCCCAGCACTCGGTCCAGCCGCTCCTGCACTTTTTTGTAAAGGGGAATACTGATCAGCATAATGCCAAATACCACAACAGACAACAGCGGAATGGCAACCACAAAAATCAGCGCCGCCTTCACGTCAATGGTAAATGCCATCACCATGGCTCCGAACACAATGAAGGGCGAGCGCAGGAAAAGCCGCAGCACCAGGTTCACACCGGACTGGACCTGATTGATATCGCTGGTCATCCGGGTCATCAGAGTGGAGGTGCCGATATCGTCCACCTCCGAAAAAGACAGTCCCTGGATATGGGCAAACAGGCTGTGGCGCAGCTTGGTGGCAAACCCAACCGCCGCCTTCGCGGAAAAATACTGGGCCGTGATGGAGCACACCAGCCCCACAATGCCCAAAGCCACCATGATAAGGCCCATTCTCACCACATAGGGCCTGTCGCCGCCCGCAATTCCTACGTCAATCATGGCCGCCACCACCAGCGGCACCAGAAGCTCAAAGGTAGCCTCCAGCATTTTAAATAAAGGAGCCAGAACCGTCTCTTTCTTGTAATCCTTCAAATAAGCTAATAATTTCTTCACAGCTTCCTCCTGCAAAAAACGGCTGTCCGTCCTGTCAACGATACAGCCATTTTTCGATTCTCCGTCTATTACTGCCCTCGTTTCGGCACCGGCGTATATGTCAGTGTCTGGAACGAGAACCTCCAACTCTATTCTTCTGTGGTGTCATCCGTCGATGTGGTAACTCCGAACAGTCGGTCAAACTTCACCTTGGCCCACTCCTCCTCGTTTACCTCGAAGGTTGCTTCTTCCTTATAGCCATCGCAAATTTCGGTGTATTCCTCGGATTTTTTCTGATTTAACAGCGTCTCTTTCTCCTGCTCGGTGGCTTCCTCATCAAACTCATCATCCAGGCGAACCACATAATAGTAGCTGTCCGTGGTGATCAAATCGGAAACCTCGCCCTCCGCAAGGGCATCCGCAGCCTCAATCACCGCCTCGTCCATGCCGGTGTCATCCGCGCCATAGGTATAGGTGGAAACCGTATACCCGTTGTCCTCGGCCACGCCGTCAAAGTCCTCCTTGGCGTCTGCGGCAATGGTCTCCATCTCCTGGGCAAAGGCCTCCTTTTCCTCGTCCGTATACTCCACGCTGTTGCCTTCCTCATCAGTCCCACTGGTGGTGGAAACAGTAAAATAGCTGAAGGTTCTCTGGGCCGCTTCCTCATCTGTCACCGTGGCCTCGGAAGCATCGTAAATCGCGTTCTGCATTTTATACTCAATGGTATACATCCGAAGCATTTCCGCCACGTACTCCTCGGTGGCCCCCAACTGCCGAATGGCCTTATTGCTGTTGTCAGACATGAACTGCTGAGCAGCCTCTTCGATGGAGGCAAGCTCTTCCTCCGTAATCTCCACACCATAATCCTCCATATGGTCCTCCAGAAGATAGATGGTCTCAATCATGTCCAGAACGGAATCCTTGGTACTGTCCTCCATGGTACCGCCATCATACTCCGAACTCCACATCTCCGTGCTCAGCATCCCGGCTCCGTAATAAGTCTGGTAAGTGGCGTCAGTCACTGCCTGCTGGTATCTTGCGATAAAATTCATCAGCCCCAGAGAAATATCCTCCCCGTTCAGCGTTGCCCCCACAGCGTCCTGATCTATCGAGCTTCCACAGCCGGTCAGAGCCACAGACGTCGCCATGGCCGCCGCCAATGCACATGCGGTTAATTTTTTTCCTCTCATAACATCCTCCTAAAGTATCTTTTTTCACTTTCTCCATTATAGTGCTTTTTCGCAAAAGCCGCAAGCAATTTCACATTTTTTTCAAAGATAGGATCCCAATTCCTCCTTACTGTCCACGGAACGGTTTCGCGAAGCGCATTGTGGTTCACGAAGCAGACAACAGCTGCTC
>CALWLN010000051.1 GCA_944381535.1 uncultured Lachnospiraceae bacterium | reverse complement strand
CCAGGGACGCCGCATGCTCCATTTCATTCTTCAGTATCTTCCTGACTTCCTCTACTTCAGGCTCCCAGGCCTCCACAAGGAGCTCGTCGTGGACCTGAAGCACAAGCCGGGAACGCATGCCCCTCTCCTTCAGCTGCCTCTCCACGCCGATCATGGCGATCTTCATGATATCTGCCGCCGTCCCCTGGATGGGCGAGTTCATGGCCACCCGCTCCCCGAAGGAGCGCTGGGCGAAATTGCTGGAGGAGAGCTCCGGCACCGGGCGTCGCCGCCCGAACATGGTGGTCACGTAGCCCTGCTCCTTTGCCTCCTGCACCAGCTTGTCCAGAAAGGCCTTGACGCCGGGATAGGTCTCAAAGTATCGGTCAATATAGGCGGCAGCCTCCTTCCTGGTGATGCTCAGATCCTGGCTTAATCCGAAGGAGCTGATTCCGTAGACAATCCCAAAATTTACCGCCTTGGCGTTCCGGCGCTGCAGGTCCGTCACCTCTTCAAATGGCACATGGAATACCTGGGAGGCCGTCATCCGGTGAATATCCTGGGCCTGGCGGTAAGCCTCAATGAGATTTTCATCCCCGGACATATGGGCCAGCACCCGAAGCTCAATCTGGGAATAGTCCGCATCCACGTAAATAAATCCCTCCGCCGGAACAAAGACCTTGCGGATCAGCCTTCCCAGCTCCATGCGGATGGGAATATTCTGCAGGTTGGGGTCCGTACTGCTGATACGTCCGGTGGCGGTGATGGTCTGATTAAAGCTTGAATGAATTCTGCCGTCTGCCCGGATACATCCCGCAAGGCCGTCGGCGTAGGTGGATTTCAGCTTGGTCAGCTGCCGGTACTCCAGTATTTTCGATACCAGCGGATACTCCGGCGCCAGCTTTTCCAGCACATCCGCCGCCGTGGAGTAGCCGGTCTTGGTTTTCTTCCCATAGGGCATTTTTAATTTTTCAAAAAGAATCACGCCCAGCTGCTTGGGCGAATTGATATTAAATTCCTCCCCGGCCTCCTCGTAGATTTCCTGTTCAATCTGAACAATCCGCACCGACAGGGCTTCGCCGTAGGCCTTAAGCTCCTCCGGACGCACCAGCATGCCGGCCTGTTCCATGTCATAGAGGGTGAAGACCAGCGGCATTTCCACGGTGGTAAACAGGTGATCCATGTCCGTTTCCTTAAGCTGCCGGTCAATCTCCTCCCAGGCTTTGTAAGCGGTATAGACGGAAAAGCAGACCCACTGCAGGAACTGGGACTCCTGTAGCTTCAAGGCCATGGACGTCTCCATTTTCCCCAGAAGATCCGCCCGGGAGGGCACCATAAGACCGCAGTAATCCTTTGCCATGTCCTCGTAGCTGTAGTCATTTTTCAGAGGATTCAGAAGATAGGCGCCAATCTGCCCATCCAGCAGATGGTCCCTGGCTTGGGAGGCCAGAAATTCTCTGGAAAAGCAGTCAAGCTGAGACTTCAAATCCAATGTTACCGCCGCCGGAACCGCGGCAACCAGCTGTTCCAGTTCCGTACAGAGCCAGCTTTCCGTAAGGAAGCCTCCCGCTTCGATAAAACAGATATCCTCCTGGCCAAAGCACAGGGCCAACCCCAGAAATTTCCCAGCCTCCCGCACCAGCAGAAAGCCGATCCGCTCCTGCTCCTTTGCACGGGCAAAAGCTTCGCTTGCCTCCTCCAGTCCGGAAATTTTTTGAAAATGCTCCTCCACCGGGTTGGCCGGCGCCTCCACCGTAAAGCGGCTCAGCATATTTTTAAATTCCAGCTCTTTGAATTTGAGATAGGCCTCCTGAGTGTAGAGATTGCCCAGTTTTGCCGCAGACAGGTCGTAATCCAGGTCGCATCCGGTCTCGATGGTGGCCAGGGTCTTGCTTAAGACCGCCATGTCATAGTGCTCTCTTAGAGCCTCTCTGGGCCGGTTGTTCTTGATCTCCTCCAGGTGGGCGTAGGTATTCTCAATGCTTCCGTAAGTACCGATCAGACTGATGGCCGTCTTCTCCCCGATGCCCGGAACGCCGGGAATATTGTCGGAAGCGTCTCCCATCAGGGCCTTTATGTCAATGAATTCTGTGGGAGTCACCTGGTACTTTTCTTTGACATCAGCGGCGTAATAGTCCTCAATCTCCGTTCCCGTCCGCTTGGTCTTGGGAATCCGGATCTTGATATGGTCGCTGGCAAGCTACAGCAGATCCCGGTCCCCGGAGACCAGGGAAACCTCAAGACCTGCGGCCTCGCTTTTCCTGGCTATGGTGCCCAGGATATCATCGGCCTCATAGCCCTCCCGCTCCACAATGGTGACGCCCATGGCCTTAAGGACTTCCTTCATCACCGGCACCTGCTGGCGCAGCTCCTCTGCCATGGGCTTCCGGGTGCCCTTGTACTCCTTGTACATCTCATGGCGGAAGGTGGGAGCATGGACATCGAAGGCCACGGTCAGGTAGTCCGGCTTTTCCTCCTCCAGAATTTTGAACATGATATTTAAAAATCCGTAAACCGCATTGGTGTGAAGCCCCGCCGAATTGGTCAGGTCGGGGATTCCGTAAAATGCCCGGTTCAGGATACTGTGTCCGTCGATCAGTACGATTTTTTCGCTCATGAAATGGCCTCCTGTCTCTGTATCCTTCGTAGAAAATTATCAAATTGCGGCACTGTAAAGTCTATCTCTCCATGACGGGTGGCATAAATCATTCCTTTTCGAATCAACTGTGCCCGAACCGGCGATATCGCACTCACTTTGCATTTCATAATCTTCGCCACATCAGAAATATTGCAGGGCAGCGCTCCACAGTTTACCATCGCGGTCATAAACGCGATTTCTTTTGCCGTACAGAGCTCATACCGCACCCGGAAAAAGCCATTATCCAGAGACGCATAAAAGTCTTTTTCAGAATCTAACACCTGCTTATCATCAATCATATTTCGCTCATTGCAATTATCCCAGATAATTTTACAATACTCCTGTATAAAATGGGGATATCCTTTTGTTACGTCAACAATCCGCCGTACCGCACGCTCCGAATAAGCAACGCCCTGCTCCCTGGCCGGCTCCCTAATAGCCAAACTGGCCGCCTCTTCACTCAAAGCGCCTACTTCCTCAAACCAGAATAATCGCTCCGAATAGGATTTTGCCTCTCCCAATTCCTTAAATATTTTAGGCAGGCCTGCCGCAAACATCATAATAGGCAAACGCTTCTGATTGACGCGGTGAATCGCGTTTACCAAAGCCTCCAATTCCATCCGTTTTAAATATTGAATTTCATCTACAAAAAGGCAAATTGTATCTCCGGATTTTTCTGCCGCATACCCCAGCGAAAGGAACACGTCCGTCAGATTATCAGCCAACACATCCTCCGGTTTTATAAGGGTTCCGAATTCCCCCATCCCGGCACTGAAAGAACCCTCCTGTGGATCATAAGTCAGGCTTAAGGATTTGATCGCCATCATCACCTTGCTTCCAAAATCCTTTGCCTTTTCCTTTATGCTGATCTGTCTCAAAAATTTCAGGGAGGTTTTCGTCAACTGCCCAATAAATCCACTTTTTTCCTTAACCTCAATATGGTCATAGATAATATCATATTTTTCCGCAATCTCTTCAATTCGATTCAATAAAACGGTCTTTCCTACGCCACGCAGGCCATAATAAACAACGGAGCGCTGCGGATATCTTTGCTGCAAAGACAAAAGGTATTTCTCTGCATTCTCCAACAACTTCTCTCTCCCTGCCAAATAAGCCGGCATAAAACCGGCCCCCGGCGTATATGGATTCGTTTTCCGCATAGTACTACTCCCTCCTCTCAACGTTCGAAACGCAAGAAAAATTTGTTGTCTACATTATAATCCATACTGTCATAAAACGCAAGAAAAAGCTATTTACGTCTTTTAACGTCTTTCAACGATCATGTAGTCAAAAAACGTAGTAAATCGCATACTTTTTAATATATTTAAATGAGAAGCGCCACTTCTTCATCCGACAATAAAGGATAGACACAGCGAGAGGGCTGGCAGGATTACTTTCCCTAGCAGCCCTCTCTTTTTTGGTCTGTTGTAATTATTTTCCCCGGAAGCCTCCCGCCACCCAGCGGCAGACTTGCCGGCACTTACAGCCAAAACCATGCTTCATCACCCGCAAAATTCCCCACATGCCCGACTCCACATCCCATTTCAGGGTCCCGGAGCGGTAGAGGTAATCTCCATGACCGGACAAGCCGCAAACCGGCTCTATATCATAGGCTGCGCCGACACTGATGGCCCCCTGCAGCGGAATCATTCTGGAAAACGGATCCTCCGGCTGTTCGGCCCAAACGTGATCGTGGATGGCAAAACCCACATTCCTTGGTTTATCAGCCGGCATAACGGTGCGGAACACCACACGTTCTCCGGCGTAGGCCTTTAACAACGGCGTGGCCGGGTCCCCGTGAATTTTGCTGCTGAATATTTTGGAAATCCGGTTATCTGCGGCAAGACGATTGGCGAACCGCTCACTGCGGTAGTTGTAGCCCTTCTCCCCGGTATCCTCCGCGTCCACCGCCTCGCCCTCTCCTTCAGCGGTCTTGATCAAATTTCCCTCCGCATCCAGGAGACGGATTCCATTCTGGATAAAAATGACAAATTCCCGGAAGGTATCTATCCCCGGCGCGGTGATCACGGCCTGTTCCTCGTAAACGCCCTGTTTCGCGGATATGCCTTTAAACCACTCCGCCCCGGCCGGCTCGATGACAATGGCTCCAAACAGGCCGTGATAACGGTGATTCCTCATGTCCCCGAAGGACTGCAGAAGACAGGAACCATACTCCTTATCCGCATACCACAGGTACTTTTTGCTCTCTCCGGGGGCTATGGTCTGTTCCCGATTGTTAAAGCCTACGTTGATTCCGGAATCCGTCACCACATCATAGTGAAGGAACTGGGGATTTAAGGACACCCGCCCGGAAGGCGTGTACTCCTTATCCAGC
>CALWLN010000050.1 GCA_944381535.1 uncultured Lachnospiraceae bacterium | reverse complement strand
TTTTGTAAAATTGTTCCCCCACTACTTTGTGGGTTCCAATGCGGATCTGCCTATTGTGGGAGGCTCCATCTTAAGCCACGACCATTTCCAGGGGGGCTGCTATGAATTTGCCATGGCAAAGGCTCCTATAGAGAAATCCTTCACGGTGGCGGGCTTTGGGGACGTGGAGGCCGGGATTGTCAAATGGCCCATGTCCGTCATCCGCTTAAGCGGGCCGGACACGGAGCGTATCATCGCCCTGGCGGATAACATTCTGGCGGCCTGGCGGGGGTATACCGACGAAGGGGCCTTTATCTACGCCGAAACGGAGGGCGAGCCCCATAACACCATCACGCCCATTGCCAGAAAGCGGGGAGAAAAGTACGAGTTGGATTTGGTGCTGCGAAACAACATCACCACAAAGGAACATCCCCTGGGGGTGTTCCATCCCCATGCGGAGCTTCATAACATCAAGAAGGAGAACATTGGCCTCATTGAGGTCATGGGCCTGGCCGTGCTTCCTGCCCGTCTGAAGGGAGAGATGGAGCAGCTGGCGGAAGTTCTTGTATCCGGCGGCGACCTTCGGGCAAATGAAACGATAGAAAAGCACGCTGACTGGGTGGAGAAATTTTTGCCGAAGTATGCGGAAGTGACGGCAGAAAATGTGACGGAAATCCTGCAAAAGGAAATCGGCCTGGTATTTTCCAGGGTGCTGGAGCACGCCGGGGTATTTAAGCGCGATGAGGCTGGGCAGGCGGCTTTCGGGCGGTTTATTGACAGCCTGTCTTAAAAGTACAGGTTTTGCCATAACAAGTGGGAAATTTTATAGCTTATTACAGGCTTTGGGACATTGATGAACTGCCCCTTTCGATACTTAAAACGCCCCTTATAGATACTTTGGAAAGTGCCTATAGGGGGCGATTTCGGGCGCGTAAAATCTCGTTATGCATGATTTTTCTTAGGGTAATCCCTTTTCATTACAATGCTGTTCCCGATATTGCGCCGGGGTAATCCCCACCTGTTGTTTGAATTTGCGCCTAAAGCTTGATACATTTAGGTAACCTACGGAGATGCTTATCTGCTCAATGGTTTGATTTGTGTCAGATAGAAGAATTTTTGCTTTTTCAAGGCGCATATTCCATAAATAATTTGAAAAATTTTCTCCAAAATTTATTTTAAAAAGCTCACTCATGTGTGAGGTGCTTATGTGAAAAGCATCGGCAAGTGTGGTTATGGAAAAGTCCGGAGATGTATACTCCTCATTCATAATTTTATTTATCTGTGAAGAACTTACAGAAATGTTATCGGAATTTTCTTCACAAAAATTAAGCAATGCCAGCATATTTTGGAGAATGACATAGCTATTTTCTTTATAAGGGCAACTTCTACATAGATAAAGAGTAGAAAAATAAAGGTCATTGTAGTTCTCAAATTTCACATTATATTCACTGATGGCATTTGTCAAAATCGTTAAAATATCAATGAGCACGCTTCTCACAAAGAAATTTGTAAATTGCTCTGCATATGCTTTTTCAGCAGCGCCGTCCAGTAAATGTATAAGATCTGTGACATATACCCGGGCTAAGGTAAAATGGCGGTTTCTCAGCTCGTTGGTTAATTCCTCCAATTGCGAGGTTGGATATAGCAAATGACTGCTCTCCTCATTTTTCGATATGGTTTCGTTATAGAATAGAACAGGGGAGGACAGCCCGTGATGCGCAGCGGTTTCCACATTTTCATACAGGGACGGTATTTCCAAGGGAGAGGTTGACTTGTTGCTGACGATGCACTGGAAACCAAATTTTCTGTACAGATTTTTCAGGATGCTGCTGATAATAGCATCGTCATTTTTATCATGACTGACATAACTAATAAGAATAAACGCAAACTGTTCGGTGTGTTCCATAGTGGTAACGGAGTTAAGTGGAAAGGTTTGCAGGTTATCATATATAAATTGTCTGGCATTATCAGGAAAATCTGAATCGCCGGATAAGTTCATAACTTTTGCTATATATATGTGTCCATCATCTCCCATAGAGAATAGTGAATCCAGTTGATATATATGCAATTCATCTGTGGGAGAACTTTGTATTACGGAGTCCAACAGAGATTTCTGCATAAATTGGCGATAATTATTAAGCTTTTTTTGAAATTCATTTTTCTCTGCGGTTATTTGGTGAAAAGTATCTTCCAGAAGAGCGAAATAATTTTGTTTCCCGGAGTTCGTAGAAACAAGCTTATTGGTCAGTTTGTGCAGTGGACGGAAAGTGGACTGCATGGCAAGTACAATAATAAACAGGCTTACTAGAAATAAGAGAGCAAAGGCAATAAGGCTTCTGCTCATGGCGCTGTTTGCCTGTTCTATAATTTCCTGATTGGAAATGACTGCCGCAAGCGAGCAATTACCGGTGAGACCAGTAACTGTATAAATAGAATCACTGTGGTTAATGTCATATAGACCGGAAGAGGTTGGCAAATCATTTGTTAAAGAAAACAAATTATGCGGGGCATAACCGGCAAGGAAAGATTGGTTTTCATCAAGAAGGCATAACGAAGTAATGCCATTATTACTACCAGGATTTAGAAGATTCGTTATTTCATTGAGATTCAAAACATACACCGTATAGCAGGTAGCTTTAGGGTTGTGGGAAGCGATATAAAGCAAGAAAGATTTATTTCCTGCTTCAAGACGAAAAAATTGATTTTCGGTGGATAAATAGTCTTCCAGAGGAAGAGGATAATTTACACCTCCGTTGCAGAGATAATAACCATCATCAAATAGAACGATAGGAATAGCCGTAGACAACAGCACTGTACCATCTTGAGTGACAACGGATATGGAGTCAATGATGTTATTGGCAATATCATATGCATGTAATTTTTCGCTGGCCTGATAAAGATGATAGGAAGAGTATGTATAGTTGGACATAGTAACGTCAATATCGTTTTTTATTTGATTGTCAAGCAGAATGAAAGCGTTGACTTCGGAATTTAGTGTTGTCTGGATGGAGGAGAGGAGTTTTTGACACGAAATCTGTAAATTATTATGATAGATGGTTGTAAAGTTCTTTTTGAAAATGAAAAAGAAACATCCAAATAAAATTGCAACTATAAAAAAATATGAAAAGAAATATTTCAAAAAGGTGGAATTCGATTTGCGTAAATGCATTTGCCAAAGCTCCTTTCTTAAGCTGCATTAGGTTTAGCATAAATATCTGGGATAGTAGTATTATATAATATGTTTTTAGGGAATGCAATTTGTAGCGGCTTATTCCCATGGATACAAAATTTCGGTTTATCCGAAAATTTGTATCTTGTTAGGGATGGAAATGTCAGTTATATTAAGCGTGTCCACTTGGAAAACGCGTTGAAATGGGGATTATCAAAAACAAAAAAGAGAAAAGTTATTTAAGGAGGTAGTAAATAGCATGAAACAAAAAATAGTGTCTGTTTTGCTAACGGTAGCAATGATTTTTTCTTTAGCTGCATGTGGAGGTACAGAAAACAAAGAGGAAGAATCTTCCGGTAATACAGAGAAAGAGACGGCAGAGGGAGAAGTGACGTTTCCTTTGGATGAAAAGTTGACCTATACGGCTTTTTCAGTTTTACATGCGTCCACATATGATTTGGATGATAGTCTTCCCATGCAGATGTTACAGGAAGAATGCAATATTGATATTGAGTTTCAATCCGTAATGAGCGCTGAATTGAGTGAAAAGAGAAATCTGTTATTAAATTCCGGAGAATATCCGGAGCTGCTTATTAAGTCTGGTATAACCTCTTCCGAAATGATGGATTATGGCAGGCAGGGAATTTTGATTCCGCTGGAGGATTTAATTCAAGAGTATATGCCGAATTTAACGGCTTGGTTAAATGATAATAATGCTTGGCAATGGGTTACATCGAGCGATGGACATGTATATGGGCTGCCCTGCTATGAATTGGCCATTACAGATTGGACTCCTTATTGGATCAACATGAAATGGATTGAAAATCTTGGCTTACAAGAGCCGACGAATCTGGATGAATTATATGAGGTATTGAAGGCATTTAAAGAGGAGGACGCAAATGGCAACGGAGACCCGAATGATGAAATTCCATTAGCCTTTAACGGCATGCCGGATTTTTTGTTCCAGTATCTTGGTGAAGCTGTCGATAGCAAAACTTATTGTTATGTGGAGGATGGTCAGCTTACGTTTGCTCCTGTATCAGATATTTATTATACGTATCTGGAATTCTTCGCTAAATTATATGCGGAAGGTCTTATTTTGGATACCTGCTTTACAATTACCGGAGAAGAATTAACGGCTATGGGAACCGCAAATGATGTAATTGGCTCGAATCCGACAGCAGGTATATTCCTGACGGTTGGGCGTGACAGGGACGAAGATTACAAGATGCTGACACCTTTTGAAAAAGGGAAATACGCCATTGGGAATGGTATTTCCACAGGGGTATTTTGTGTTACGGATAAGTGCCAAAATCCAGGACCCGTTCTTGCTATGTTCGATACATTCTATTCTCAGGAAGGCGGTGTGTTGGCAACCATGGGTGTAGAAGGAAAAACGTATACGATAAACGAAGATGGAGATTGGGAATGGATTGTAGGCGGAGAATATGGCGAAACCGTGGATGAGGTTCGTGGAAATGGTACCATTCAGGGGACAACTGCGGGACCCTATATAGCGCCTGATATTTGGTGGACGAATATGTCTCCGAAGGCGGACCCGGATGAGGTATATCTGAATAAAGAAAGAGTCAGAACAGCTGAATATGGTGTTTCAGTGCTGCCGAATATGTATTATTCCCAGGAGGATGAGGATATTGTATCTACACTGTTTACGGATATCAGAACATACTGTGAAGAATATACGGTACAGATAATTACTGGTGAAAAGGATTTGGCATCTACATGGGACGAGTATGTTTCCACCATAGAACAAATGGGTCTTTCAGAGTTGATGGAGGCTTATCAAAGGACATATGAAAATTCATTGGAGATGTCGCAGTAAGTATATTCCTGCGTGTTGACTAGTCTTTCATAAACAATAATGGGAAGGTGGTTACTATAGAACCATAGTGACCACCTTTTTTGAAAGGAGACATAAAAGATGGGGAAATTATCAGCCAATCGCGGAGTATACATGCAGAGGAAAGAACGGTTGTGGGTAAGGCTGAAAAAAGATATCAAAGTAAATTATCTGCTTTATCTGCTGGTTTTACCGGGACTGCTATTTTATATCATTTTTTGCTATGTTCCTATGCCTGGAGTATTGATGGCGTTTGAAGATTACCAGGCAAGGTCGGGGATTTTTGGGAGCACATGGGTTGGATTAAAGCATTTTACCCGGTTTTTTAACAGTTATTATTTCTGGGTTTTGATAAAAAATACTTTGAGGATAAGTATCTATAATTTGGTGGTTGGATTTCCTATACCAATTATTTTTGCCTTAATGCTTAATTATTTGAATCATAAACGTCTCAAAAAGACGGTGCAGATGGTTTCTTACGCACCCCATTTTATATCCGCGGTTGTTATTTGCGGTATGATCACCATGTTCTTTAATAAGGATACGGGAATTATTAATCAGGTTTTGGAAAGATTTGGGGGTGAGGCAACAAACTTTCTCGCAAAGCCGGAGTTGTTTGACGATATCTATGTATGGTCCGGGATTTGGCAGGAAATGGGATGGAGCGCAATCATATATGTAGCAGCCCTGGCCGGAGTAGACCCGGAATTGCATGAAGCGGCTATTATGGATGGAGCTACTAAGATTCAAAGAATGATACATATTGATATTCCTTCCATTAAATCGACGATTATCATGCTGTTAATCCTTCAGTTTGGTTCAGTTATGAGCGTAGGATTTGAAAAAGCGTATTTCTTGACAAATTCAATGAACAAGTCAGCGGCCAATATTATATCCACTTATGTATATGAAGTGGGATTGATAGATCGTGATTTCGGTTTTTCCACAGCGGTCGGATTGTTCAATTCGCTCATTAATATGATACTTCTGATTACGGTAAATAAAATCAGCCGGAAGGTGGCCGATGAAGGGTTGTTCTAGGAGGTTCACAATGAAAGGTATTGTAAAAAGCAGAGTAGAAAAAAGCTATTCGGATACCATATTTGACGTAGTCAATTTGGGTGTAATGTGTCTTTTATTAATCATTTTTATATGGCCAATGTGGTTTGTATTGATTGCGTCGTTCAGTGATCCAAATCAGTTGTGGCTTGGTAATGTGATTTTCTGGCCGAAAGGATTTACATTGGAAGCATATGAAAAGCTTCTGGAATATACGGATATTTGGATAGGATATAAAAATACGATATTGTATACAGTGGTGGGAACCCTTGTGAATTTAATTTTAACGGTTACTTTGGCTTATCCGCTTTCACGCAAGGATTTTCTTCCAAGAAAATTAATTATGATAATGCTCGTGATCACAATGTATTTTAGCGGCGGTTTGATACCTACCTATCTTGTGGTAAAAAATCTGGGAATGGTAAACAGCTTCTGGGCGATGATTATTCCAGGAGCGATTTCTACTTATAATGTTCTTGTGGTAAGGACCTATTTTGTGAACAGCATTCCAAATGAACTGCATGAAGCGGCAAAATTAGACGGCGCGAATAACATTCAGTTTTTCGGGAAGATAGCGCTGCCTTTGGCAAAGCCGGTAGTGGCAGTTGTAGGTTTATATTATGCTGTGGGACATTGGAATGATTATTATACAGCATTGATTTATCTTTATGATAAGGAGAAGTTTCCGCTTACCTGTTTCCTGAAAAATTTAATTATTGATACGTCAACGGCAATGCAGGGATCTTTTGGGTCGTCTGCGTCGGAAATGGAGTCAATGATTCGGTTAGCGCAGTCATTAAAATATAGTACGATCATTGTGGCTGTGATACCAATGCTTATCGTATACCCATTCGTACAGAAGTTTTTTGTAAAAGGGGTAATGATAGGATCGATTAAAGGGTGAGACATTTTGTGGAGGTTAAAATGGAAAAATTATTTGAAAACGCAAAACAGATTTTTATTAAGAATTGTCGTGAAAAGGTGAACTTTCAGGCAGGTTTCAGATGTAAGTTCAATGCTTTGGCAGACAGAGAATATGAGTTGCGTATAACAGGAGCGACGTTATATAGTATTTACCTAAATGGCGCGTTTATTTTCTATGGACCGGCAAGAGCAGCCCATGGATATCTGCGCGTGGATACTTTGAAACTGCAAGTAACCGGCGGAGAAAATGTTCTTTGCGTTAGCGTTGCGGGTTATAATTGCCCTTGTTATGGTAATATGAACCATAAATCTTTTGTACAGGCGGAAGTGTTTGAAAACGGGGTTTCCATAAAACATACGGGACGAGATTTTTCTGCGATATCGCTTAATAAGCTGAGAGAAGAGAAAGCATATCGCTACGACTACCAGAGAGCCTTTACTGAGGTCTGGTATTTGGATAATCATAGTTCTCTTACGAATTGGATGGAAACAGATTTTGAAAGCGAACCGATTTGTTCTTATCAATATGATGAAAAGCTGATCCCAAGGGTATTCGCAAAACCGGAGTTTCAGATGGTTAGCTTTGGTGGGCCGGTGGCGAGCGGTTTTTTTGAGCCAGCGGAAAATCCTGTGTTTTACAGCTCGGATCATCTGGTGGGTAAAAACTATACGATCGTATGTTACGCGCCTTCTGAAATAAGGAATCCTGTGTTGACGGATGTACAGGGCAGATATATTGCGGATAACAGTCATAGGATGGATGAAAACCGGTATGCCTCTTATGATTATGGAAAAGTGAATACAGGATTTATATGCGCCAGTATGACTGCGGAGAAGGACAGCGAGATTTATATTATTTTTTCTGAAAAGCAGCAGGAAGATGGCAGCCTTGAGATGAAAGACGTACCGAGCATAATAAAATATGAGTTGAAAGCCAGCGACAAAGCATATGACTTACAGGCCTTTGAGGCTTATTCACTTCGCTATTTGATAATTTTGGTAAAAAGAGGCAGTATAAAAATACATAACGTTGGGTTGAGAGAGTATTCCTATCCGTATAGTTATAATACTACATTAGAAGTAGAGGATAAGATGTTGCTGAAGATATTTGATTCGGCGCGGGAAACGTTTCGCCAGAATACGATGGACGGTTTTATGGATTGCCCGGGAAGAGAACGGGGACTCTGGCTGTGCGACAGTTATTTTACAGGTCAGGCAGAGCAGATTTTTGCCGGAAAGGGTGTCGTTGAAGAACAATTTTTAAAGAATTTTATGATGGCAAAAGAATTTCCAGGTATTCCTGTCGGTGTGATACCGCATAATTATCCAAGTGAAAATTGTGGCGTTATTCCTCAATGGGCCATGTGGTATGTATTAGAAATGAATGAATATCTGAAGCGTCGTAGAGATGACAAAGAAATTTTCCGTGAATTTTGTTATGATTTTTTAAAGTATTTACAGAACTATGAACGATATGATGGGTTGTTGAAAAAATTGGATGGCTGGAATTTCATTGAATGGTCGGACGCGAATAAATATGTAGAAATTGCAGATGTAAGTTATCCGACCAATATGTTATATGCGCGGGTCCTTGAGGTGGTAGGAACGCTTTATAACGATGCTCCATTGTGTAAGAAAGCCAAAATGATAAAAGATTTAATCGTAGCTCACGCTTTTGATGGAACTCTTTTCTGCGATGGCGCAATTTGGAATGGAACGGAATATGTGAACATGACAGAAGTTTCAGAGGCATGCCAGTATTATGCGGTATTTTGCGGTGTGGCAGATGAGCAGGATAAAAGATTTAGCAGGTTCTTTGATTATTTTTATCATATTTTGGGATATGAGCGTAAAAAAAAGCAGGAATATCCTGAAATTGCCTATTCTAATTTATTCATAGGAATGACAGTCAGGTTTGAATGTTTATTGAAAAAAGGAAGGTATGAACAATTATTAGATGAAATAAAGGCGTACTATGGACATATGGCGGAGCAGACAAATACGTTGTGGGAACATGATTCAACCATTGCGAGTTTAAATCATGGACTTTCTTCGGTTGCAGGCGTCCTGATCATCAAGGCGCTAACGGGGATTATTGATATAAATGAGGCAGAACAGATTATTACAGTGGATAAGCAGTTTTTAAAGAAAGTAAGGTACAAGATTTCTATTGGATTGAATCAAGGCCATATATCTGCTGAAGGGGATGGCTCAGAGCGCAGTATTGTGGTTTCCGGTCCATATACATTGCGGTATACTTAGGAAGGATAAAGATATGGATACGTTTTGGTCATTAACCGAAAAAGGAATCGTCCGAACAGCTAAGCAAACGTTCCTGGATACCATTGAAATGGCAGGTAATCATATTGCCGCCATTGTCACATATGGCGTGGATGAAAAAGGAAGATTGAAACTTGCGCGGGAACTTTGCTATCCGCAGCTGCGTGTTCGTCCACGCGATACGTATGGTACATTACATGCCTATCACGGGGAAAACGAGAGACAGGTTTTTTGGGTGGATGGTAAGATGGTGGAGGAATGCCCGGAGAAATTCCAATTTGACGGAGTGCTATGTTCGGTAAGCACCGACAGTACGCATACGCTGAGTATTACACGCTGGATGTTTCCCTGTGTAAATGTTTCAGCATATATGGAACATACTGTGGTGAAAAATATATCCTGCCATATATGTAAAGTTTCTACCGCTGCGGTCTGCAGAACAGAATACGTACAGGGAGCCGCAGGCGCGTATAAGATTGAGGTGATTAGTTCACCTGTCAACGTTGAGCTTGCGCCTGGGGCCTCTTTTGAAAATGATCTTTGCTTTTCGGCAAGATTGCATACGGAATTATTTGCGGTACCGGATGGCGCAAAAGAATTGGCCATACGGCAATCGCTGGTGCGTCAGTTATGTGATGGCTCTCTGATTTTTGATTGTCCGGATCGGGAACTCGTACAATTTTTTCGACTGGCTAAACTGCGTGCGGCGGAAAGTATATTTGATACGGTGGAAGGACCGTTACATTCACCGGGAGGAGGCCCTTATTATGCGGCAGTGTGGACAAATGATCAGGCAGAATATGCAGGCCCTTTTTTCCCGTTTATGGGATATGAGCGCGCCAACAAAGCCAGTCTGAACGCATATCGGCTGTTTGCCAGATTTATGTCTCCGGACATGAATCCCATCCCGTCTTCAATTATAGATGAAGGACGCGATTTCTGGGCAGGCGCCGGAGACCGTGGAGATGCAGCCATGTATCTGTATGGGTGCACCCGTTATTTACTGTCAATGGGAGACGCTTCTCTGGCCAAAGAACTGTTTTGGACAGTTAAATGGGCGGCTGATTACTGTTTGTCCCGCCGTATGGAAAATGGTATCATTACTTCCGATTCAGATGAACTGGAAGGTCGCCTGCCTTCCGGCAATGCTAATTTAAGTACATCCAGTTTAGCTTATGCCGGTCTGATGTCTGCTTCCGCGTTGGCAAAAGATTTGCGGGAAATAGAACTTGCTGAACAATGGATGAATGATGCCACGGCCTTGCGAAGAGATATTGAAAACTTTTTTGGCGCTCACATATCCGGTTTTGATACGTATCGCTATTATGAGGGAAATGATGTTTTACGGAGTTGGATTTGCCTGCCGCTGACAATGGGCATTTATGAACGCAAAAAGGGAACAGTAAGCGCGCTTCTGTCTGAAAAACTGTTTCGTGATGATGGAGAACTTAGCATAGAGGGAGACAATATTTTTTGGGACCGTTCTACCCTATATTCCTTTCGGGGAATATTGAATGCTGGTGAAAGCGATAAGGTTTACCCTTATATGCAGCGCTATATTCACCGGCGTTTGCTCGGCGCGCATGTTCCGTATGCCGTAGAGGCGTTCCCGGAGGGGAATCAGCGTCATTTGTCGGCTGAGAGCGCTTTGTTTTGCCGGATTGTCACGGAAGGGTTGTGTGGAATGATGCCAGTAGGCCTGCATCGTATTTCGCTTCAGCCATCTGTTCCATCGTCTCTCGGGTGGCTGAAGGTATCGCGTATATGTGCCTGTGGCAGCTGCTTTGATGTGGAAATAGTACGTAAAGAAAGTGGATATCAGGTTTCAGTCGCTTATGCGGATGGACAAGTGCAGGATGCGTTTGTTTTGTTTGGAGACTCATTGATTATTTCTTTATAAGAAATTTAAGGCGAAACCGCACAATTACTGCACCCATAAATATGCATGAAGTTTGCGTATTTATGGGTGCTTTTTTAGGAAGGTTTCTTATGAAATGCCGGCCGCCACGCAAATCTGCTGGAAGCGAAGTATTACGCCAGATCTCCGGCGGCTTTCACCTTCACCCGGCAGGTATTTCCGGGGTAGTACTGGAGGGGAACATCCTCCATATCGATGATTTCCACCGTCTCCGGGATAGCGCCGGCCGCCACGGCCAGAGCGGAGGCCTCCTTTTTGGCCTGGGCAAGGGCCAGCTCCCTTGGAATCTCCTGGTAGTCGATGAGCTGCTCGTAGGTGCCTGAGACCTTGGAGATGGCGGAGCCGATGGCGTTGGCCACGCCGCCGTAGCTGTGCTTGTGCACGGCTTTGGCACCAGCCAGGGTCTCGGGCAGGATAATGGAGCCTCCGCCCACCAACACCACGTCCACATCTTCGGAGGAAAGCTTCATGGAATCAATGGCGTCCTCTGCCAGTTCTACGATGGCTGCCATGGCTTTCTTCGCAAATTCCTCGGAAAGGCACGCAACTCTTGTTTTATCTCCCAGCTCTGTGAGGCCAAGGCGCACGGCGATGTCCGTGGCAGTACATACATTTCCGCCAAAAACCAGGGCTTTCTCCGTAATTTGATAGCCTACGGAATCCGGTCCTACGGTGACGGTGCCGTCCGCTTTCTGACGGACAATGGAGCCACCGCCCAGACCGATGGAGGTGACGTCGGGCATACGGAAGTTGGTCCGCACGCCGCCGATGGTCACCGCTACGCTGGATTCCCGGGGAAAGCCGTTCTGGATGACCCCTAAGTCCGTGGTGGTGCCGCCCACGTCAATGACGATGGCGTTTGTGAGCTTGCTTAAATAGCTGGCGCCCCGGATGGAGTTGGTGGGACCGCAGGCGATCGTCAGAATGGGATAGCGCCGGGCGTATTCCATGGTCATCAGCGTGCCGTCGTTCTGTGACAGGTACACCTGCGCATTGGTGACGCCCTCATCCTCGAGGCTCCTGGCGAAGCCCTCGGTGAAGGAACGGGCCACTTTATACAAGGCGGCGTTTAAGATGGTGGCATTTTCCCGCTCAATAAGGCCCATGGAGCCGATTTCACTGGAGATGGATATGTGGGCCTCATCCCCCATGATTTCCCGGGCCAGTCTGGCAGCCGCCAGCTCATGGTCGCTGCGGACCGTGGAAAATACGCAGGAGATGGCCACAGACGTAACGCCTTTCGCTTTGAGCCCCTCAAAAAAGCCGCGGGCCGCCGCCTCGTCAAAGGCTGCCAGTTCCTTGCCGTCATATTCGAAGCCTCCTCCGATAATGGCAGTGTCTACCGCAATTTTCTGAAGCTCCTCGGCCCAGTCTACCATGGGAGGAATCCCTCTGGTGGCGGGGGCGCCGATTCTAAGAATCCCGATGGGAGCCAGCTGCTTGCGCTCCACAATGGCGTTGGTACACTGGGTGGTGCCCAGCATGGCCTGCCGGATTTCTTTTTTGTCCACGTTAGACTGCTCCAGTACTGCATGGACGGCGGCCAGAATGCCGTCGTAGGCGTCCGGAGTGGTGTGCTGCTTTACGGAAGCCACCACGTTTCGATTTTCATCTATGAGAACGGCGTCCGTGTTGGTGCCGCCCACGTCAATTCCCAGCTTATACATCAGCCTTGCCTCCTTTCTGACGCTCCTCTAAGGGGATATAATCGGTGTCGATCCCGAAATACCGGGGACCTACCAGCTTTAGGCCCTCCTCGGTGCGCCACAGAGGGAAGCAGGGAAGCCCCACCACCATCACCCGTTTTCCGTATTTCAGCGCGTCGGTGGGAACCGGGTAAAAGGTCTCGGTGTCCACCAGACAGATCAGATCCGGGGTGGTGGCAAGAATGCGGCCATCTACGGTGGCGCTTAAGTTTTCGTTTTGAAATTCCACATAGGCCTGGCGTCCCTTGCATTCGCCGATGCCCTCCAACAGGACCTTGCCGAAGTTGAAACCGCCCCGGACCTCTCTTAACACATCGCCGATCTTGCCCTTAAACAGCTTGAAGCCCTCGGTGATGTTTAAAAATACTTCCTCCGGGGTGGACGCAGAGGCTTCCTTTACCTTGCGGATGGCAGAGCCCAGACGCTGGCTGCGGGTAACGATTCCGTGGACGCCGTATTTTTTCATAAAGGCTCCTTCCATGGGATATAGGGAGACGGACACGGAGCCACCGCAGGCCATGGTCACGGCCCGGGCCAGTTCCTCGGTCCATTTGTTGGTGATGGTCCGGAAGATGGAGGCGTTCCCCTTCTCGTCCACCAGAGCCATGGGGGTGGCGGACCCGCCGCCGATGGTGAAGGTCACCATCTGAAGCTCCGGGAAGGCCCGGCCCATGCCGTCCACGTCCACCAGGGGAAGGCCCAGACGGGCGGCTGCCGCAATGGGCAGCATGGAGTTGACGCCTCCGGCTTCCATGGGCATAAATGCATAGACAGGTTTTCCGAAGAAGCCGGAGACGGTGTCATACAGGGTCCGGTACTCCGTGCCGCCGATGGCTTTTTCGGCCAGGACCGTGGGAGCGCCCATCATGGCGATGGGGATGATCAGCGCGTCGTCGGGAACCTCCTCCGGACTAAGAAGAGTGACCGGGCCGCATTCTTTCACGGCGCCGATGGCCACCAGCTTGCCCACATAGGGGTCTCCGCCTCCGCCGGCGCCCAAAAGCGCCGCGCCTAAGGCGATGTCTTCAATCTCAGAAATGCCGATTTTTCTCAAAATAATTCCCTCCTTTTTGCTATGCTTTTTTGGATGGTATCAGCTTTGCCAGGATCACATAGAGCACCAGGGACACCACAATGCCGTTCACCGGTCCCACAAAGAAGGGAAGGTTCAGCCATGGAGCCACTTGAATCAGTGCTGGAAAACTGGCGAAGGTGCCGCCGGTTACGCAGGCCACCAGGGCGCCCACCAGGAAGGCAATGACGCCGGGGGCAGAGAAGCCGTCTCTGGGCTGGAAGTTCTCCTTTTTTCCTTTACCGATCACCCAGTAGGCGGCGATCACCACGCCGGCCAGAGGCGGAATCAGTGCGGACATCAGGGAAAGGAAGCCCTGGAAGGCGTTTAACAGACCGAAGGCGGCCAGCAGGGTGCCGATCACGCCGGCGATACCGGTGGTGATCTTGAACTTGCTCTCGTCAAAGCCCAGAAGGTTGGAGAGGGCCAGACCGCCGGAGTAGGCGTTGGTAACGTTGGTGGTCCAGGTGGCCAGTACCAGGGCGATTATGCCAAGTATGGGAACCCCCAGAGAGGTGAGAATGGCGGAAATGTCATACTGACCGGTGACAATGCTCATCAGCGCCCCCGTAAGCAGCATGAAAAGGCCCGCCGGGATAACGCCCACGATGGAGGATTTCACCACGTCGGAGCGGCTTTTGGCATACCGGCAATAGTCTGCGGAGATGACGCCGCCCAGGGCAAAGGAGGCTACCGTCATGGAGATACCGAAGACTATGCCGGAGGACTGGGCGGGGGCGTATGAGGCAATGGCTTCGCCGCCGTTGTTGGTGACGATACCGGCGATCAGGCCGTAGAGGCAGACGATAACCAGAAGGGGAACCGCGATATAGTTCAGCCACTTTAAGCCCTTAAAGCCTACGCAGGCCGTAACGAGCATGATGAGACCCCAGACAATGGAACTGATGGTTACCATGGCAGTGCCTGCGCTTTCCATGCCCAGCATAGGAGCCAGCATGTTGGCGAAGGCCTGCCCGCAGGTGGCGGACTGAATCCCGAACCAGCCTACACAGGCGATGGTCAACAGGATACTGATGATATACCGCGCGCCCTTTTCGCCCAGAGCGCCGGAAGCGATGACCGCGATGGGCAGTCCTGTGTCGCAGGCCTGCATGCCGATGAAGATCATGTAGAGGCAGATGAGGCCGTAGCCAATGAGAATGGAAAGAACAATCTCCAAAAGGGAAAGTCCGCCCTGGCTGAGTACGCCGCCCACCATGAGGCAGGGGACGCAGATCATGCCGCCGGCCCAGACGGCTGCAATGGACAGCCAGCTTTGCCGTTTATCGTTGGTTACTTCAAAACCAGATTTTTGTGCCATAAAATTTCCTCCTCAAAAATTATTTTAAAATAATTTTAATACAGGAAAGCTGAAAAGTAATTGGCACAAAAGAAAAAAAGAAAGGGGGTTCTTTGTCCAAATGAACAACGAACGTGGCTGCCGGGAAGGAGAGATGAGCCGGCAGCCGTCGGATGGCGCAGGTTCAGAGCTTCAGTAATCGCCGGATGGCGCAGGCCGTGTACAGAGCGAAGGTTTCCGGCAGCTTGTCAACGCTGTATCCCAGCCGTTCCCCTGCCCGCTGAAGACGGTATTTTACAGTATTCTTGTGAAAATATAAAAGCTCCGCCGTTCGTAAGGCGCTCCGGCCGCTGTCCAATAAATAGACCTGCAGGGTGCGTATAAGCTCCGCTCCTTCCCGCTCGCTTTCCAGGGGCTTCAGCACAGAAAGGGCTTTCATGATCGCTTCCTCGCCCTGGGAAACGGTTTCCCGGCAGGAGCCGGCAAAGGTGATCTCCTGGAGGGTGTGCCAGTCTTTTAGAGGCCAGATAAGGAGGGCGTCGGCCAGATAATTCTGGATGGAAAGGTAGGCGCTGCGTACATCCGCAGTGGTGGCGAGCTCCTGACAGAGTACAGTGGTAACGGAAAGACCGGAGGCAGAAAACTGGCCTTCAAGCTCCTCGGCCACTATCTCCGGCTTCAGGGCATTTGCGGGCCAGGTCAGAAAGAGCACAAGATTTTCCTCATAGTAATCCGCAACGATGGTGTTAAGACTGCCGGAGAAGAACTGCTGTGCCAGGGCCAGTCCCTGGCGGCGGAATTGTTCTTTTTGGGAGGAGGGGGTCTTTAGTACCCACATGGTATGGATGGAGGCCACGTCCACATGGAAAATCTCCGCCAGCCGCCGCATCTTCAAGGGCTCGTCCCGAAGGATGGCCCGGACCAGCTCACTCATGACCATCTGGCCGTGTTCCCGGTCCCACAGGCTGGCAGCCAGGCGAACCACCTCTCCGGCCCGTCTGGCTGTGTCCGCATGCAGGGGGTCTCCTTCCTTAATTAAAAACAATTCCATGCCGTCGGCGGAATCTGTCAGAGACTGACGGTACACATAGGTGTGGTCGGGAAGTTCCAGAGGGGCGCCTCCGGCTCCGGGAAGTGTGTCCATGGAGCGGATGCGATTTTCAAAATCCCCGTCCTGGGTCCGGGGCCAGGCAGCCGCGTGGAGGACGTGGAGAGAGGAAGTGGCCAGAATGGCGGTGGCCCGGATCTGGTCTCTTAAAAGCTTGAGCACGGAATCCAGGGTGCGCCGGTGCTCCGGCAGCAGGGAGACCTGTTTTAAAATGTCACTGACCAGAGAAGCGCTGCCGGCATTCTGGTCTTTGAACACGGCCTCCATCACCTCGCAGATGACCTCGCTGTACCGAAGATCCATGCGGCCCTCCGGCATGACGATAAGGGCGAAATCAAGCTCGTTGGCCAGGTCGATGAGCCGCTGGTCCACCCGGGGCACGAATACGCCCACGTAGTACAGGATCAGGCCCACTTCGCCCACATGAGCCAGCCGGCGCAGGTTGGCGCACTGGGCCTCCACATCCGTGGGAATATTCATAAAACCGGTAATCACGATCTCGCTGCCAAAGAACTCATTATTTTGAAACAGGGCGTCCTGGAGGTTGTCGGGAAGGGCGTACTCCAGCACGGAGATGGTAGTCACCGGCTTGTTAAGTCCCCCTGCGCCGGCGGCCAGCCGTGCTTTTTTTAAGCTGGGTAATTGTAATAAATCTGCCACGGTCACACTCATTGCGGTCATCCCCCTTTTGCAAATGAAACTGCTTTATGAATGTCAGTACGTCTTTTTTTGATTCAGTATACCATCCGGGACATTTTTTCGCAATCATTTGTTATGTTCAAAAAATCTTTCGGAAATCTTTCGCTTTTTGTGAAAGCAATCTTTTGTTTTCCTCGTTATAGTATAAGAAATCAAGAAGGAGCGTTTTTTACGAGGAGAGAAAGATGGATATACAATATTTTATGGATGTCATGTCAAAATACGGCGCCATTGCGATTTTCGTGATCGTGCTTTTGGAATATCTGAATCTGCCGGGCTTCCCGGCCGGAGTCATCATGCCGGTGGCGGGAATTTTAGCCTCCCGGGGCCGGATTAATTTTGTGCTCGCTCTGCTTATCAGCGTAGCGGCAGGGCTTACAGGAAGTATTCTACTCTATGGCCTTGGCAGAGGCGGCGGAGAGATTTTCCTGAAAAAATATTTTAAAAGGTTTCCCAAGACACAGGACGTGGTGGAGAAGAAAATTGCCTATCTTCAGAAAAAGGGCTGCGTGGGGATTTTTGTATGCAAGCTGATCCCGGCGGTGCGGACGTTGATCTCTATCCCGGCGGGGGTCATTAAAATGAATTTTGTCAACTATTGTATCAGCTCCACTCTGGGGATTTTTCTGTGGAATCTGGCCTTCGTGGGGGCCGGGTATATTTTTGGTGACGCCGTATTTTCCATGTTTTAAAGGAGGGATTGATATGAACATTGCCATGTTTACCAACAACTACAAGCCATACATCGGAGGCGTGCCCATTTCCATCGAGCATCTGGCCGGGGCCCTGCGGCAGCGGGGCCATAAGGTCTATGTCTTTGCCCCTACCTACAAGGAGCAGGTGGAGGAGGAGTTTGTCATCCGTTATCCTTCCTTCCCGGTGTCCATTGCCAAGGCACCGGTGCCGGACGTGCTCACCCGGATTTTTGAGAAAAAGGTGAAGGAGCTTCAGATCGACATCATTCATGTCCATCACCCGGCCATCGTGGGAAATGTGGCCCTGTTTCTGAAGAAAAAATATAAAATCCCGGTAGTGTATACCTACCATACCCGGTATGAGCAGTACTTATATTATGTGAAGCCCCTGGAACGTATCGAGCGTTATACAGGAGTTATCCAGAAATATATGGGGTACTTCTGTAAACGCTGCGATATGCTGCTGGCGCCCACCCCCGGCATGCGGGACTATCTGATGGCGCAGAATTTCGGGGAGGGCGTACCGGTAAAGGTGCTTCCCACAGGAATTCCGGAGGAATGCTTTTTCCCGGACATGGACCGGGCGGCGGAAATCCGAAGAAGCTATAAGGGAGATAAGGATTATCTGTTTGTGACGGTCTCCCGGTTGGCCAGGGAGAAAAATCTCCTGTTCCAGCTGGAGGGTCTGGCGCTTTTAAAGGAAAAGCTGGCCCGTTACGGGAAAACCTTCCGGCACATGATGATCGGAGAGGGACCCCAGCGGCAGGAGCTTATGGAAAAGGTCCGGCAGCTGGGACTGGAGGATACGGTGGTGTTTCCCGGTACAGTTCCCAACAGTGAAATGAAAAATTATCAGTCGGCGGCGGATCTGTTTCTTTTCACCTCCAAGTCCGAGACCCAGGGGATCGTGGTTCTGGAGGCCATGGCTGCGGGAAACCCGGTGGCAGCCGTGGACGCAACGGGGGTCCGGGACGTGGTGGAGGACCACAAGAACGGCTGTCTTACCCGGGAGGAGACAGAGGAATGGTCCCAGGGGATCGTGACCCTGTTAAAGGATGAAAAGCGTTATCACGCCATGAGCAGGGCTGCCAGGGAGACGGCGGCGGGCTATGCGGAATCGGCGGTGGCCAGGCTGGCGGAAAGTTATTATGAAGAAATTTTTCAAAACGCTACCTTTTTGCCACGGATTTATGATACAATCTAGGGGAAGAAAAACAAAAGGAGCTTTTGACATGGAACCAATCAATCACAGTGAGTATCACATTCTGATTGTGGAGGATGACCCGGAAATCCGGGACGGTATTGAGATATTTTTACGAAGCCAGGGCTATCAGGTTCACAAGGCGGGAAACGGTGTGGAGGGGTTGGAGGTTCTGGAAAAGGAACCCATCGACCTGGCTATTGTGGACATCATGATGCCCCGGATGGACGGCATCACCATGACGGTGCGGCTGCGGGAAAAGTATGAGTTTCCCGTTATCATGCTCTCAGCCAAATCCGAGGAGACGGACAAGGTTATGGGGCTAAATATCGGGGCGGACGATTATGTGACAAAGCCCTTTACGCCCCTGGAGCTGATGGCGAGGGTCAACTCCCAGCTTCGGCGCTACAGCCGTTTTAAAAACCGGGAGGGCGCCCAGGAAAGCAATGACCGGGTGTACATAGCCGGAGGATTGGAACTGAATGAGGACACAGTGGAGGTGTTTGTGGACGGAAAGCCCGCCCATCTTACTCCCAGCGAGTTCAAGATTCTGGCCCTTTTGATGAAGAACCCGGGCCGGGTATTTTCTGCGGACGAGATTTATGAGCGAATCTGGAATGAGAAGGCCATCAACACGGATACCATCATGGTGCATGTGCGCAATATCCGGGACAAGATTGAGATTAACCCAAGAGAACCAAAATACTTGAAGGTGGTGTGGGGTGTTGGATATAAAATCGAAAAACAGCCGTAGATGGCGGACACTTCTGGCAGTGGCTGCTGTTCTTGTGTTCACGCTGGTGAATTTTCTGTTCTTTCCGGTGATCGGGATCCAGGCGGAAAAACAGTTTGAAAAGCTGCAGTCCCAGGAGGGTGTTGAGGTTGGCTTTATGCAGGAGCTGATAGAGGGCAGTTATGTGCTCTACTATGAGCTGGAGGGCAGCGACAGCCTTTCCGAGCCGGAGGTGAAAGAGGGCATCAAGGAGTGGCAGACAGATTTTGAAAGCTACCGGGATACAGTGGATTACTACGCCATGGTCGTATCGGAAAATACCACCAACACTTCCCGAAATTTAAGCGCATTGTTGGGAACGGGAAAAACCGACGATGCGCTTTTGCAAAATCTGAGGGGTTACTATCAGTGCTGGTTTATTTTTCGATATGACGAGGGCGGGGAGTTTTCCATAGACCAGGTCTGGAGTAAAAACGCCATAGAGGACGAGATTGTAAAAACGGCCCTCCAGGCCCGGAGAGCCACTGAATTTTCTGTGATGGAACAAGAATACTCGGATGAGGATTCCACGTACGGCGATTTCGCTCCGAAGAGTTTTCAGGTGGTTTATGGAATTCCTGCCACAGTGGATATGGCCTCCCAGGAGGTTCAGAGAGATAACTATTGGAGGGAGGTTTACAGCTACGCTGTTTCCGGCGATGGGGCGTTGTTTGCGTGTACGCTGGCCGTGCTGGTCTTGGTGATGATTCTGTTAAACAGCAACAAAATCTGGCGGGGAACCATCGATTTTGAGAGAAAAGGCCGCAGGTACCTGATGGAGCCTGCTATTTTGGGGTTCGTCTGCGCCGTTTCTATGAGAACCCAGTTCGTGGAACTGAATCTGGAATATGTGGAGCTGGCCGGAAAGGCAAATATTTTTCAGATTTTGCAGACGGGAACCTTTGAGCAGGTCTATGGCGTGTTGGAAATCGGATTACTGACGGCGCTATTGTATGGCATGTGGTATCTGTCCCTTTCCTATATACGCCCGGTGTTCACCCTGGGACCGAAAAAATACATCCGCCAGTACAGCCTGGTATATCTGGCGGGAACCAAGGGAATCGCCTGGTTTCGGAGACGGTGGAATGCTTTGAAGGATGAAATTGCCCATGTGGATTTCAGCCGGAAGAACATGAAGCTGATTCGCAGAATTGTAATTGTGAACTTCCTTGTTCTGGCGGTGCTTTCCTTTTTCTGGTTTTTCGGGATCTTTGCGCTGATCATTTATTCGATAGTGCTTTTTATCGTTCTGAAACGCCAGTACGACCGGATAGAGCGGGACTACAGTTCTCTGATGGAGGCCACGGCCCACATCGCCCAGGGGGAGCTGGAATACGAGGACGCTTCGGACTGGGGTATGTTCGAGCCCTTCAAGCAGGAACTTGCCAAAATCCGCAGCGGCTTTTCCAAGGCCGTGGAGGAGGAGGTCAAGAGCCAGCGGATGAAGACGGAGCTGATCACCAACGTATCCCACGATTTAAAGACGCCCCTGACGGCCATCACCACCTACGTGGAACTTTTAAAGGACCCCAATCTGACCCCGGAGCAGCAGAAAGCTTACGTGGAGATTTTGGACAAAAAAGCCCGGCGGTTAAAAATACTGGTAGAGGATCTGTTCGAGGTCAGCAAGGCCACCAGCAATACCATCACGCTGGATCTGATGGAAGTGGACGTGGTCAATCTCTTAAAGCAGGTGTGGGCCGAGCATGAAGCCCATTTTTCGGAGATGGGCCTGCTTGTAAAATGGACGCTGCCAAAGGAGAAGGTCGTCCGAATGCTGGATAATCAGAAGACATACCGCATTTTTGAGAATCTTTTTGGGAATATTGAAAAATATGCCATGCCGGGAAGCCGGGTGTATGTGGGGGTAAAGAAGCTGGAGAATGCCGGTGCAGAGATTATCATTAAAAATATGTCTGCCCAGGAACTTCATGTGACGGGCGAGGAAATCACCAAACGGTTTGTCCGGGGGGATTCCTCCAGAAGCACGGAGGGCTCCGGGCTGGGTCTGGCAATCGCCAAGAGCTTTACCCAGGCCCAGAAGGGAGAGTTTCAGGTGACGGTGGACGGAGATCTGTTTAAGGTTTTGATTCGGTGGAGGTAAGAGGAAGCGGGCGCCGCTGTCCCTTTTTCCCGTGTCAGTAAGAGGAAGCGGGCGCCGCTGTCCCTTTTTCCCGTGTCAGTAACAGGAAGGGGGCAGTTGCTGCGGCCATCTGTTCTTGGAAGTAGACTTTTTCTATGTGCTGTGCTACACTGGATGTGAGAAACCAGGGTTAAAAGTTTCAGCGTTTCATACCTGCATGAAAGAGCATGAAAAGCGGCTTTTGGAGGATGGGATGGAGACTATCCTAAAATATGGAATTGCATGTTATAGGAAACGGTGCAGGGTGGTTTGCGAAAATGAAGAAAAAGCGATGGGGTAATTTTTATGACAGACGTATTTGAGATAGAAGAATTAAAGGAGCGTGTCATCCTGGTGGGGGTAAGCCTCCAGGACAACGATGACACCGAGGATTCCCTGGAGGAGCTGGCGGATCTGGTGGACACGGCCGGGGCGGAGGTAGTGGGAACCCTCATCCAGAGCCGTGCGGCCATTCATCCCGGTACCTATGTGGGAAGCGGCAAAATGGAGGAATTAAGAAGCCTTTTAATAGAAACCGACGCCACCGGAATTGTCTGTGACGATGAACTGTCCCCGGCCCAGCTTCGGAATATGGAAGAATTTCTGGATACCAAGGTGATGGACAGAACCTTGATCATCCTTGACATTTTTGCGGCAAGAGCCTCCACCAGTGAGGGAAAAATCCAGGTGGAGCTGGCCCAGCTGAAATACCGGCTCAGCCGTCTGGCGGGGCTTGGGAAGTCCTTGAGCCGTCTGGGCGGCGGTATCGGAACCAGAGGCCCCGGAGAGAAGAAGCTGGAGATGGACCGGCGGTATGTGAAGAACCGCATTGCCCAGCTGAACCGGGAACTTTCCGAGGTGCGTCAGCACCGGGAGGTAAGAAGAAGCCAGCGGTCGAGTAAGCCCATTAAGACGGCTGCCATTGTGGGCTACACCAACGCCGGAAAATCCACCCTTTTAAATAAGCTGACGGACGCCGGTGTGCTGGAGGAGGATAAGCTGTTTGCCACCCTGGACCCCACGACCCGGAATCTGGTGCTTAACAGCGGCCAGGAGATTTTATTGACGGACACGGTAGGATTTATCAGAAAATTGCCTCATCATCTGATTGAGGCTTTTAAGAGTACCCTGGAGGAAGCAAAGTACGCCGATTACATTCTCCACGTGGTGGACGCCTCCAATCCACAGATGGAGAAGCAGATGCATATTGTATACGAGACCTTGGACAGCCTGGAGGTGCGGGATAAGAAAATCATCACGCTGTTTAACAAGGTGGATAAGCTGGAAGCGGAGCGGCATACGGAACCTTTGAGAGATTTCCGGGCGGATAAGACCTTGAAGATTTCCGCCAGAACCGGGGAGGGGCTCTCAGAGGTGAAAAAGGCTCTGGAAGAGCTTCTTCGGGAGGACAAACGGCTGCTGGAACAGGTCTTTTCCTATGATGAGGCCGGACAAATTCAACAGGTGCGTAAATATGGTGAGCTTCTTAATGAGGAATACCGGGACAATGGCATTTATATCAAGGCTTTTGTGCCGGAAGAGATATACCGCAGGCTTGTGAATTACCAATAATATTCGGAACAACGGGAGCAGCGGCTTCTGAAAAGAGGCCGCCAATAAACCCGCCTTCCGCATTTGTGGCAGGTGCAGGTTTCAGAGACCAGCGGGAAAAAGATAAAGCATACGAATAAAAGAGTGATTAATTCCCAACAGGTATGCAAAGGTCTCTTTGCGAAATAAGAAATGATTATGTCACCTAATGTAAAGATACTTCCTGCCCGCCATAGAATGACAGCTATTTTTGAGTTCTTTTTATCCGTATTAAATAATACAGAAACAAAAACGGCATATAGGATTGATATAGCAATATTCAGTATCAATCATAGCATTATGTTGTAAATTGCAAAACGCTTTAAGGTAAAAGCCATGTAAAGATGGAAAAATCGGCAATATTTTTAAAGCCATTCGAAATGAAAGCGATACAATTGGCAAATTTATAATTTGTGAAAGGAGATTTTTAAAATGATAACGAATTCTTTCGACAATCAAACGGCGGCTATCATCCAGCCGCAAAGGAAAGCAGGCGCGCCTTCGGTTGATGTGATGATTATCACATTTTCGTATATCATCGAGGAATATATAAAGGAACATTTCAACTGTACGCAGATTGCGACGCTATATTCTGCTACCGGACTTACACCTGTTTATCAGATAGACTATAAGGGTAAAAAAATCGGTTTCTACAAGACATATATTGGTGCTCCCTGTGCTGTAGCGCTTGTTGAGGATGTTCTGTCGGAGGTTGATACGGATAAGATCATTATGTTCGGCGGCGCGGGATGTCTTGACAAGGATATCGCAAGAGGAAAAATTATGATTCCGACAGAGGCTTACCGTGACGAAGGAACCTCCTACCATTATGCTCCTGCCGCTGATTATATTACCCTCAAAAATTCTCATGTTGTTGCCGACTTTATGAAGC
>CALWLN010000049.1 GCA_944381535.1 uncultured Lachnospiraceae bacterium | reverse complement strand
TTCATCAAATCCTTGGAAAATGCCTTGGAGCCCTCCAGGATAGCCGCGTTTTTCCGAGGACCGAATACCCTAAGGCCCGCAGCCTCAAAGACATCCACAATTCCCCCTACCAGCGGGTCATCCATACCGACGATGGTAAGGTCGATCTGCTGTTCCCTGGCGAAATCCGCCAGCTTGTCAAATTCCATGGCGCCGATGGGGACACATTCCGCAAGCTCAGCGATACCGCCATTTCCGGGGGCACAGTAGATTTTATCCACCCGGGGGCTTTTGGCTATAGTATGAGCGATGGCGTGCTCACGGCCGCCGCTTCCTACGATTAAAACTTTCATGCTATACTCATTCCTTTCTTAATTTTCTCCCATCTGATACACCCTGCCATTTTCCACCGTCACCTTCCCGTTGGCGATCAAATCAATGGCCTTGGGCAGTATCTTCCATTCCGCCTGTTCCATCACCCGGCGCTGGAGCACTTCGGGGGTATCCCCCTGCTCCACCGACACGGGCTTTTGCAGAATAATGGGACCGGTGTCGGTCCCCTCGTCCACAAAGTGTACGGTGGCTCCGGTCACTTTCACGCCCCGGGCCAGGGCCGCCTCATGGACCTTCAGTCCGTAGTAGCCGGTGCCGCAAAAGGCCGGAATCAGGGAGGGATGAACATTGATGATCCTGTTTCGGTATTCCTGTATCATCTGCTCCGGTATCACAACCAGATACCCGGCCAGCACGATCAAATCGATTTCCCGCTCCTTTAACGCCTTAAGCAGCGCCTGGCAAAAAGCGGCTCGGTTCTCATAGTCCTTCGGGGAAATACAGATTCCCTCAATCTGATGTTTTTCTGCCCGCTTAAGGGCGTAGGCATTCCTGTTATTGCTGATAACCACCGCAATCCGGGCGTTGGTGATGGCTCCGTCCTCAATGCTGTCGATAATCGCCTGTAAATTGGTGCCGCCGCCGGACACCAGCACAGCCAGCTTTAGCATAAGGTAACTCCCTTCTCTCCATCTTCAACGCGGCCTACCACATAGGGGGTATCGCCTGCGGTACGGATGGCCTCCATGGTTTTCTCTACGTCCTTCGGGTCCACAGCCACCACCATGCCAAGACCCATGTTGTAGGTGTTGTACATCATCTCCTCCGCAATATCCCCCGCCCTCTGGATCATGGCAAAAATGGGGGGAACGGGATAGCTTCCTTTTTCAATGACAGCATGCTTCCCTTCCGGCAGCATACGGGGAATATTTTCCTGGAAGCCGCCGCCGGTAATGTGGCTGCAGCCCTTTATCCGGATTCCCGCCTCCTTGACAGCCCGAAGGGCCTTCACATAGATTCTGGTGGGGGCCAGAAGGGCCTCTCCAAGGGTGGTTCCCAGTTCTTCATGGTAGGTGTCAAGGGTCTCCTTATCCATGGTAAACACTTTTCTCACCAGAGAAAATCCGTTGGAATGAACGCCGGAGCTGGCCATGCCGATGAGCACGTCGCCGGCTTTTATCTCCTTGCCGGTAATGATATCCTTCTCATCCACCACGCCCACGGCAAATCCAGCCAGATCGTACTCGTCCTCCTCCATCAGCCCCGGGTGCTCCGCAGTCTCTCCGCCAATCAAGGCGCAGCCGGACTGTTTGCACCCCTCCGCCACTCCGCTGACAATGGTCGCGATCTTCTCCGGGTAATTTTTCCCACAGGCAATGTAATCCAGGAAAAATAAAGGCTCGCCGCCGGCACAGGCCACGTCGTTGACGCACATGGCCACTGCGTCGATACCGATGGTGTCATGTTTGTCCATGATAAAGGCCAGCTTCACCTTGGTTCCGCAGCCGTCCGTACCGGACAAAAGCACCGGGTGCTCCATATTTTTGATATTTTTCATGGAAAACGCGCCCGAGAACCCGCCCAGTCCGGTGAGCACCTCCGGGCGCATGGTCTCAAGTACGTGTTTTTTCATCAATTCCACTGATTTGTAGCCGGCCTCGATGTCTACTCCGGCGTTCTTGTAATCCATAACGATTCCTCCTACTTTTTCATGTATTCTTTATGACCTACTTCCTGAAGCCTTGCGTCCTTGGCCTGGACCTGTTCCTTCAGATTTACGGCATAGTCTTTCACTTTCTGTAAAAGCTCCGGGTCGGAGGTTGCCAGAATCTTGGCCGCCAGAATTCCCGCATTGGCGCCGCCGTTTATGGCTACCGTCGCCACAGGAATGCCGGAGGGCATCTGCACGATGGAGTACAGGGAATCCTGCCCGCCCAGAGAGGTGGTGTGCATGGGGATTCCAATCACCGGCATGGGAAAAATCGCGGCGCACATGCCCGGCAGATGCGCAGCCATTCCTGCTCCCGCAATAATTACCTTAAAGCCCTTTTCCTCTGCGGTTTTTGCGTACTCAAAAAATACATCCGGCTCCCGGTGCGCGGAAATGATGGTCATTTCATAATCGATTCCGAATTCTTCCAATATATCTGCTGCCTTTGCCATAACCGGCATATCTGAGTCACTGCCCATTACGATTCCTACTTTTGCCATGTGATATCTCCTTTTCTTCCTGCTGAAATTGATTGGTTCCGTAGCGGTTCTTCTATCCGCTGAATTTGAAAACACTTTGCCTGACGGCGTAGACGTTTTCTTCTATCCTAATCATATAATATTCCACCGAAAAATTCATCCCTTTTTCTTATAACATTTTTTTATGGGATTTATTTGTTTTTCTTATTTATTTTTGCCCATTATTTTGTTTTGCTAATATATAAACTCCTTGCTTATATGGCGGAATTCAGTTATAATTTTGTTATATAAGCAAGGAGGTGTCCAAATGCCAAACATCAAATCCAGCGCGGATTTGCGCAATAACTATAACGAAATTTCTTCCTATTGTCATTCCTATGCGGAACCTGTATTCATCACCAAAAACGGGAAAGGCGACCTTGCAGTTATGAGCATTGAGGCTTATGAACAGTTAGTCGGTCGTTTTGAACTGTATAGTTCTAAGTTAGCAACCCCCATTTCAAATGGGGGTTTAGACTTAACCCCTCCGGGGTATTTTACCGGTTCCGCCAGAGGCGGGGTCTCGCAGTACCATTTTTACTGGTTGCCTCCTAAAGAAGGCGTC
>CALWLN010000048.1 GCA_944381535.1 uncultured Lachnospiraceae bacterium | reverse complement strand
GACCCCACCGCGGAGGGGCCCGTCATTCAGGGGGCCAACCTGCGGGCGTTAAAGGGCGGGGTGACCACTGATAAGATTTTTGATTTTGTGAGGGAGCTTCGCCGGGACGTGAAGGTTCCACTGGTCTTTATGACCTACGCCAACGTGGTATTTTCCTATGGAGCGGAGAAATTTCTCTCCACATGCAGGGAGATCGGCATGGACGGGCTGATCCTGCCGGATGTGCCCTTTGAGGAGAAGGAGGAATTTCTGCCCCTCTGCCGGAAGTATGGGATCGATCTTATCTCTCTTATCGCCCCCACCTCGGAAGGCCGCATCGCCAGGATCGCCTCGGAGGCGGAGGGATTTCTGTATATCGTCTCCAGTCTGGGCGTAACGGGAGCCAGAAGCGAGATCAAGACGGACCTTGCCTCCATTGTTGCGGTGGCGCGGCAGAACACCAAGATCCCCTGCGCCATCGGCTTTGGCATCTCCACCCCTGGGCAGGCCGGGGAAATGGCAAAGCTTGCCGATGGGGTCATCGTGGGTTCGGCCATCGTCAAGCTGCTGGAGCAGTATGGGAAGGACGCGCCGGGGCATGTGGGGGAGTATGTGAAGGCCATGAAGGAAGGGATGAGGAAGTATAGGAAGGTCTGCTTTTTCACTCAGACGAAGTATTCATCCGGCTGTCAACTATCATTGAATGGAACTACAATTAAGCCGTGTATTTTCCCTATAAAAAAGAGTTCTATGCAGGAAAATCGTTTGCACAGAACTCTTTTTATGTGTGCGCCTGGCGGCGCGCGTTTTAGAGAGTTATTACACTTTCTCAATCACACAAGTATGCCTGCGTTTTTCATCTTTCGCATCCTTATCGTAGTTGATACCTACCAGAAGGAGGTCACCGCCGTATCCTTTCAGTACATCCGGATATCGTTTCTCTTTTATCTGGGCAATGGCACCTTCTGCGGATTTATTCCATTTTAACTCGATCACCAGGGCGGGTACAGGGGCTGTCTTTTTAGGGAGATAGACAATATCCGCATAACCGTCCCCGGCCGGAAGTTCTTCAAACTTGAGATAATAATCCTTGTAGCTGAAATAGGCCAGCTTGATCACGCTGCGCAGAGCTTGTTCATCGTTGTAAAAAAGAATCGCTGTTTCTTCTGCGTGAATTTTTTGAATCTGGGCAGCCACAGCATCCGCATTCTGATGAATCGTATCATAAATGAGCTGGTCGCTTTCCTGGACGCGCCTAAGAGTATCATCTCGTTTGACCTCCCGGACTGCCCTGGCAAATTCAAGGCGTATTTCCTCATTGGGAATGCGCGCTTTCTTTGTTTCCTCGTTGTAGGAAAGATAGCCAAGGTGAATCAGCAGGGTCAACACATCATCACGGTTCTGAAAGGTAACAAGGTCGTTTGAGAAACCATTGGTATCTACCGGAACATCTATGCCGCCAAGCAGCTCCGCTATTGTTTTCGAAAGGCCGTCAAAGTCCAGACTGATATAATTCATCAGGCTTTTAGCGGCGGAGGTTTCGGTCCAGTAGGAGCGAAATTTATTGTTATGCACAGCTTTTATAACCGAATTGGGATTATAAATGGAGCCGGTATCCTCCAGAGTGTATCCGTCATACCACTGTTTCATCATGGAAAAATCACTGTGATATTTAGCGCATAGTTTCCGCACTTCGTCTTCTGTAAATCCTACGTAATCCGCAAATTCCCCGGGTAGAACCATTGAATATTCCTGAAAATCCGAAATCGCTGATTGCGATCCGTCCTTCTTGATGGGGAGGATACCGGTCATATACGCTGCCGCGAATATCCGGTCTGTTGTCCCGCTGCTTTTAAATAATGTACGCAAAAATTCCAGATATTGCTGCTGAATCTCTGGTACTTCCCGAATAGGCGCATCCCATTCATCAATGATGGCAATGATTTTTGTTCCGGTCAACTCCACAGCGCGGGTCAGGGTGGTGGAAAAAGATTCATCTGGCTGAAGCTTGGGGTATGCGGAGACAAGCTCTTCTGTAACTTTTCGCCGGATAAAAGGAATGAATTCGTCTTTACCCGCTTCACCCATGAGATTAGTCATATCTAAGTAAATTACATTATATTTGTTCAGGTGCTGTCGGTAGGTACTGTTGATTTTGGCATTTGAGGCAATTTCCAGGTCGTCAAAGAGAGCGGAAGAGTCACAGGTCCTGTCATAATACGCGCACAGCATTTTGGCCGCAAAAGATTTACCAAAACGACGGGGCCTGCTGACACAAGTCAATCTTCTTGGAGTGTCAATGGTCTGGTTGATAAGGTAGATGAGACCGCTTTTATCAATGTAAATATCATTTCTGATCCCGGTAAAACCGGAATTGCCGGGATTTAAGTATGTCCCCATAAATGGTGCACCTCCATTGCGGTACTAAGCGTGATAGTGTATGGCTTCCTATCTCACATTATAATGATTCCGCGTTGGTTCCGCAATACAATTTTCTGAAACTTCCTTACACCGGGCGTGTCGACTTGTCTACTGGGAACCAAATGATTATCAATCAATGGTTCCCAGTCCTGTTTTTAATCTGTACTTATATCATTTCTTCTTTTTCATTACGCATTATCATCCTTCAGCGCATCCACCACATTGTCCCGCCCGATCTTGTGCATGGAATAGACCATGGTGCTGCCCACTACCAGGAACACGCTGCCGATGGCAATGGCGAGGCTGTACCAGGGAATGTAGAAGCTGGCGTTCCAGCCGATGGAGATGCTTCGGTAGATCAGCCAGGTGATGACGGCGGATACCGGCAGGCCGTAGAGCAGCCCCTTTGCCCCGTAGAGCAGGCATTCGTAGCACATCATCACCCGGAACCCCTTCGGCGTCATGCCCGTGGAACGCAGCATGGCAAATTCCCGCTTCCGAAGCTGAACGTTGGTGGAAATGGTGTTGAACACATTTGCCATGGCGATCAGCGAGATCAGGATGATGAAGCCGTAGGAAAATACCGTCACGATCAGCAGCAGGGTCCGCTCCTGAGCGGCGCTCTCGGCGTAGTCGGTGACGTTGTTGTGATTGAGACCCAGCTCCTTTAATGCCTCGGAGATGTCCGCCGTGGCGGCCTTGTGGTCGTCGGCTGTAAAAAGAAAGCTGGTGTAATCATAGGCTTCTTCCGCCTCCGCTTGGCTTAAGACCGCTTCCAGGGAGCTGGCCGGGTACAGCAGGGTCAGGCTGTAGGAGTAGCTGTCCCCCAGGAAGAAGGGAAGCTCCTGGGGAGCGGCGCCGACGGCTATGGAGCCCGTCTTACATTCACCCTCCCTCTGTTCCAGGGATTCCCGCGTTTCTTCGTTGTAATAGCTGAGATAATATTCGCCGTTCTCATCCATGTATATTCCGTTGTACGCATATCCTTCCGGCGCCTCGGGCAGGGGCCTGATTCCCTCCGCGGGGACGGAGGAAAACAGGTGGAAGGTGGAGTACGATTCCGTTTCGCCGGAGTACAGCCGGATAAAATCGGAGGCGATGGCCATGGGGTGCGCCGCGTCCATGTACACCTCCGGGGAAAGGCCCGCCGTCTCCAGGTAATCGGCATAGGCATCGTCGTTGATAAAATATAGGTTGGCACCCATGCAGATCTGGCCGTCGGCATTTCGCTTGGGGGCCTCCTGTTCGCTGTTTTCCAGAAAATCCATATACTCCCGGCTGAGGCTCTCCTCGTCAAAATAAATGTAGGCGAAGGTGGAGATCTGCCAGGCGGCCTGGTCCACGGTTGCGAGACTTTCCAGCGCGCCCAGGATCTCATCGTTGGAAAGATCGGTGACTTCGCTGTTGGTGTGGAAGTAGGCGATGTCGTATTCGGAGCCTGACAGGACATTTTCCGCGGCCTTCGTCAGGTAGGAGCAGAAGCTGCTGACGGAGATGAACAGCACCACGCTGACAAAGAGGGAGACCACCGTGGCCCGGTATTTTTTCCGGCTCCGCTTAAAATTCTTGGAGGCCAGCATGCCCGGCAGGCCGAACAGCTTGTAGGTAAGTTTAAAGGTGCGCACCTTCCCCGGACGGATGGCAATGTCCGCCGTCTGGCGGATGGCGTCGATGGGGGAGAGCTTCGCCGCCCGCCGGGCAGGCAGCCAGGCGGAGAACAGCACCGTAAACAGGCCGATGGCTGCGGCCACAGCCAGGGCTAGGGGCGAAATATGCAGGGTCAGGGGGACTGCCCAGGAGCCGTAGAGGATCTCCGAGATGGAGGAGCCCAAAAGCCCGAAGGTGACGCCGATGCCCGCGATGCCCGCCAGTATCCCCAGGGGAATGCCCACCACACAGAGGGCGAAGGCTTCAAACAGGACGCTGTGCACCAGCTGCCGCCTGGTGGCTCCCACAGAAGACAGAAGCCCGAACTGCCGGGTCCGCTCCGTCACCGAGATGGAGAAGGCGTTGTATATCAGCGAAATGGAGCCGAACATAATAATGAAGATCAGTATGGCGGCCAGCCGGTACAGCACCGCGTTGAAGGAGGTCTCGTAGGAGGCCGCGTAAATGCGCAGCAGAGCGGAGTTGAGCTCGCAGTTTTCCAGGGAGGGATAATGGGCCTCCATCCAGGGCATGGCGTCCTTGGGATTCCGAAAGCGGAGATAGGCTTTGCCCTCCGCCGCGGAGTCAGCGCCGCCGCCCATGGTTAGCGCCGTGTAGCCCGGCGCCGAGTAGGGCTCGATGGAGGGCCGCTGGTAAATGCCCACCACCTGGTAGGTCCTTTCTGCTTCCGGGGAAAAATATTCCGTCTCCTTTTCGGCGATCTGTTCCGGGGAAAGGCCCTGTTTCGCCAGCTCCTCCTCTGTATAGAGATAGGGAGTCTCCTGCCACAGGGAATAGAGCTTGCCGTCAGAGCCGGCGGAGAGCCGCTTGCCGATGTCCAGGGACAGGGTGTCCCCGATGTCGAAGCTGAGGCCGCCGTTGTAGGAAAGATGCTCGGGGATCAGAAGCTCCGACCCGTTTTGGGGGAGCCGTCCTTCGATCACCGTCAGGGGAAGCATTTCCAGGGCGTTTTCATCCAGGCCGCCGATGAAAAGATAAGGCTTATCCGGGTTTTCGCTGTCCAAAAGAGGGGCATAGCCCACGGTTGTGAGGAAGGAGACGCAGTCGATGGCCGGATCGGAGGCCAGGTCCTCAAGCTCCGCCTCCGTGGCAGGAACGGCCCCGTGCCAGTTTCCCTCCCGCTGAATGGTGATGTTCAGATAATAATTTCGGAAGGAGGACAGGCTCACCGTCACCGCCGTAAACATGGACAGGGACAGAAGAATGCCGATGATGGTCACCAGGGTCCGGGTTTTATTTTCCTTTAAAGTCTTTAAGGTCACCTTCTGAAATACGTTCATGGGCGGATCACCTCGTCTCTGGTAATCCGGCCATCCTCGATAGCGAGGATGCGGTCCGCCTGGAGGGCGATATTCTCGTCATGGGTGATCACGATCAGGGTCTGATTGTATTTCTGGTTGCTGAATTTCAGCAGGGAGACGATCTCCTGGCTGTTTTTGGAGTCCAGATTTCCCGTGGGCTCGTCGGCCAGCACCACCGCCGGCGCGTTCATCAGGGCTCTGCCGATGGAGACCCGCTGCTGCTGGCCCCCGGAGAGCTGGTTGGGCAGGTGATGCTCCCGGCCCTTCAGATTTAAAATGGAGATCAGCTCCTCGAACCGCTCCCGGTTCACCTTCCGCCCGTCCATCAGCACCGGCAGCGTCATATTTTCCGATACGTCCAGCACCGGGATCAGGTTGTAGAACTGATAGATCAGCCCCACCTGACGGCGGCGGAAGATGGCCAGCTGCGTCTCGTTCTGGGCGTACACGTCGCTGCCGTCCACAAAGACCTTCCCCGAGGTGGGTCGGTCCACGCCGCCTAAAATGTGCAGCAGCGTGGATTTCCCCGAGCCGGAGGGGCCGATGATGGCGGTAAATTCTCCCTTCCGCACGGAAAAGGATACGTCGTTTAAGGCAAAAACCTGATTTTCGCCCTTTCCGTAAATTTTCGTCAAATGCTCTACGCGTAAAATATCCATGAAAATCTCCTTTCATTTCCTGGTCCAGGAAAGCGTTTCAAGCTTCCCTGAGAAATCATAGAAAGCGCGTTTTGTGAACTTTCTATCGTTATAAACAGAAAAGACGCGCAGCCAAGCTGTGCGCCTTTCGCTGTTATCTGTAGCATACCTGACGAACATGACAGCGCCATGACTTCTAAGTGACAATTTTGTCACTTTTGTTACCATGCCGCCTATGACAGCACAAATCGGGGAAATGGATTTCGCGGGGGCATCGGTCAGAGCCGGGGGTTTGGCCAGAGCGGGGCTTCGGTCAGAGCCGGGGGTGGCCAGAGTCGGGGCTTCGGTCAGAGCCGGGCCCTTATCCTTCTGCCCGGAGAGGTCCCGGTAAAAGTGAAGGACGAAGCGGGCGCCGCCTTCGGGAGCGTTCTCCGCCTTGACGGAGGCATTTTCCCTGACCAGTATCATCCGGGCCAGGGCCAGGCCGATGCCCACGCTCTGCTGGCTGGAATTTTTTCCCTTGTAAAAACGCTCGAAGAGGTGGGGAATGTCCTCCGGGGCGAAGCCGGGGCCGTTGTCCTGGATGATCAGCTCCGTGTAAATGGCATTCTGGCTGGCGGATACCAGGATCTCCCCGCCCTCCGGCGTGTGCTCCATGCAGTTCTTTAAAATATTGGCCACCGCCTCCACGGTCCAGGCGGTATCCACCCAGAAGGTCTCCCTGCCGGTCTGTTCCCGGAAATGAAGCCGCTGGCCCCGCAGCTCCATGGGAATTTCCAGGGGACCGGCGGCGGCCCGGACGATCTGAGAGACGGCGGCGGGCTGAAGCTTGAATTCCACGGTTCCGGCGTCCAGGCGGGAGACCTTCAGCAGGGCTTCGATCAGCCAGTCGATGCGGTTTAGGAGCATGGACATCTGGCGCAGTAGCTCCGTGCGCTTCCCGGCGGCAAGCTCCGGCTCCGACAGCAGGGTCAGAACCAGACGCAGGGAGGTCATGGGCGTGCGGAGCTGATGGGAGATATCCGCCATGGAGGCGGCCAGATGGCCCTTTTCCCGCTGCAAATGCTCGCTCTGCTCCTGTAAGCGCAGCACCATCTTGTCGATCTCCACCTTGAGGATGGACAGCTCTCCCTCCTGGTAATCGGGAAAATGCAGGCTCTTATCGCCGTGCAGGAGGGCGTCGATGCACTGGCTCATCTTGCGGATGCGCCGGTACCGTTTTGCGGTGAAAAAAACAAACAGCCCGGTGCAGATAAGTCCTATGAGAAGGGCCCACAGGGCCAGGAGCGCACCGAGGGAGGGCGCTCCGTAATCCGGGGAGCCGTAGGAAGGCGTAAGGGCGCGGCCAAGAAGTAAGCCCGCCGCCGAAAATGCCGCCGTGGCGGCAAGAAAAATAAGCAGGCTTCGTTTGAATTCAGGATTGCGAAAAAGGCGCATGGGAATCTCTCCTTCCGGTGGGGCGGCAACGTGGCGGGTGGGGCGGCAACGTGGCGGGGGGGGCGGCAACGTGGGCCGGTGTGCTGGCACGGGGCCAGGCCCTGGGAATGTGTCACCCCAGCTTGTAGCCGAAGCCCCGCACGGTGCGGATGATCCGGGGCTCCTGGGGATTGTCCTCGATCTTCTCCCGCAGGCGCTTGATGTACACCGTCAGGGTGTTGTCATTGACAAATTCTCCGGCGATATCCCAGATCTCCCCGAGAATTTTTTCACGGGACAGCACGATCCCTCGGTTGGTGAAAAAGTAGAGGAGCAGCCGGTATTCCAGAGCCGACAGGGCGAGCTCCTCCCCGTTTTTGGTGACGCAGGCCCGGGCGGTGTCCACGGAGACGCCTCCGTATTCCAGAAGGGTCTGGGGCTGGCTGCCATACCGGCGCAGCACGCTTTTCATGCGGGAGACAAGCTCCCGGGGGCGGAAGGGCTTGGCGATGTAGTCGTCGGCTCCCAGGTCCAGGCCCGTCACCACGCTGAACTCGTCCCCGGAGGCCGTAAGAAAGATGACCGGCGTGCCGGTGGAGCGCTTGATGGCCGTGCAGACCCCGAAGCCGTTGCCGTCCGACAGGGACACGTCCAGCAGGACCAGGTCGTAGTCCTGCTCCTTCAGTCTGGCCAAAGCCCTGGTCTGGCCGTCGGCGGAATCCACCAGGAAATCCTCCCTCCGCAGAAATTCCGTCAGATTTTTTACGATGGAGGCGTCGTCCTCCACCAGCAGCACACGGTACATGATGTGGTCTCCTTTTGCGGTAAAATAGGATTGCGGGAGCACGTAGTGCGGAGCAATCCGTAAGCAGCAAAGGCCAAAATATCTTTTGACTCCTCCCCATTATATACAATTCCAAGGAAACTGGCAATAAAAAGCTGCCGCACTCTTGACGTGATTCAAAAAGGAGCGTATGCTAAAGGTAGAAATGCAGAATTGTCCCGCGGCGCGGCGCCGTCGTCGGCGGATTTAATGAAAATGAAAAACGGAAGAAAAGGGGAATGCGGTATGAATCAGGAATGGGAAACACTTTTGCGGCAGATCGATCTTTATATCGAGGAATCCCAGGACGAGAATTTTGACAGGTATCTTGCGCAGATGAAGGAAATTTTGCTGGCACAGCCTCAGAGGACGGAGGAGATCCGGCAGGCGGTGGCCCGGAATATGGAGCGCTACCGGGCGAATGTGCGGCGGCAGCAGAAGACCTCCATGGAATTTAAGATAGGCGCCGGCGTGCTGAGCGGCATCGGGATCGTGTTTGTGGTGGCGGCCCTGGTGATCCTGGTGCGGAATTTTATGCCGCCCTTTGTCCAGGGAATGGCCATGTTCGCCTTCTTCGCCCTGGTGTGGCTCATTTCCCAGATGGGACTGATGCGGGCGGCGAAGAAGCTGGCTCTTGGGCTGACCGGGGCCAGCGTGGTGGGCCTGTATCTGTCCGTGGCGGTAAATTTTCACGAGTTTCACACGCTGCCGCCCTACTGGGCCCAGGGGCTCCTGGTGCTGGTGGCCGTCCTGTCCTGGCTGAACGGGCGGGTCATCAGATCGGCGGTCCTGCAGTGCATGAGCTTTGGAGGTTACCTGTTCTTTTTCCTGTTTCTGCCCTGGGAGGAGGAACTGCCGCTCTTTGTGCTGCTGCTGGTGACCATGGCCGGGCTGAATCTTATGTGGAATCTGGGGGCGGCTGGGGAGCGCCGGGACCTGGTAAGGCTGGTGCATACCCTGTGCTTCGGCATGGTCTACCTGATCTACAGCATGTATCTGTTCTTTGACATGACGGTGCTGGGGGATGAGGTGGTCGGCGTCCTGCCGATTCTGATTTACCACATGCTTATGCTGGGGCTTTTGAATCTGTTTTACATAAAATCCGCCGGACCGGGGATGTTCGCCGCCTGGATGAGTTTCACCGTGGTGGAGCTGATGATTTTCTGTTCCACCATCGTCATGCTTCAGTGCAAGGGAGATTTTGTGACGCCCCAGTGGCTGCTGGTTCTGATCGGTGTGAACCTGCTTTTACTGTTGGGGAAGAAATTCCGCTGGTACGGCATGGGCGTTTATTTTCAGTCCTTTTTCCTGCTGCTCTTCCTGGTGGGGGGAGAGCTGATGTGGCCGGGGATCGCGGCGGCTGTGGTGCTGTTTGCGGCGGGACTTTTGTGCGTGCGGGAGAAGCTTTTGGCCCATGAGCTGATCATGTCCCTTTACTTTTTGTTTTTCTTGTTTCTCGTGGTGCCTGCCGCATGGATCTACGCGGCGCGGATGGCGCTCCTGCTGGTCATAACGGCGCTGTGCCTGTATGTGCCCCGCCTGCGGGCGAAGAAGCCGGCAGCGCTGGTGTACACCAATGTCAGTCTGATGGGGATGACGCTTCTGGGGCTGGGAATGGAACGGCTGCGCCAGAGCCTGTTTTACAGCGGGAGCACCGTTGTGCTCGGGGATGGCGTTAAGGCCGGACAATTGCCCAATTACATTCCGGATACGGTGGTGTTGGTGCTGTCCGTGCTGGCGGTGCTGGTGCTGTGGCGGAAGCGTTGTTATCTGCCGGGACGGCTGCAGGGATTGATGCTGGTGCTGGTGCTCACCTATATGGTCTTCATTTACCGGATCGAGATTCCGGTGGTTGCCAGCATCGCCCTGATGGTGGTGGCCGTCGTCGCCATCATCACCGGCTTTGTCCGTAAGGAGACGGCGCTGCGCATTTACGGCCTGATCCTGTCCCTCTTTGTCTGCGCCAAGGTGGTGCTGTATGATTACTGGGATCTGGAGCTGTTTTCCAAGAGCATCCTGCTGTTGGTGGTGGGGCTCATCGCCATCGCCATTTCCATCGTCTACGCGGTGCTGGAGCATGCCCAGAGGAAGAAGACGCCTCCTAAGAGGAACTACGGGGCGGCGGGGCCGTATCCGTATCAGTATCAGGGAGGCCCGGCTTTGCAAATGCCCCGGCAGATGGGACCGGGAGCGGCTCCGAATGGGGGAGTTTTGCGGGATGCTATTCAGAATGCTGGGCCGGCGGGAAATGCTATTGCCCAGAACGCCGAGCCAGCGGAAAATGCTATTGTCCGGGACGTTAAGCGGGAGGAAAATTCTGGTGCTCAGGAAGCTAAGCGGGAGGATATTGTCCAGACTCAGACGGAAAATTCTGTTTCCCGGGAAGAACAGACTCCTGTATTATAAGGAAAGAAATCGTGTATCATATTATTTATGGAAGTGTATGCAGGAGGTGGGAATTTTATGGGAACTTATCTGAATCCAGGGAACAATGGATTTGCCAGAATCAGAAATGACTTGTATGTGGTTAAATCTGGATTGATTGGATTAATCAATGAATCCATTGATACACCAAGATGTCTGACCTGTGTCAGCAGGCCCCGGCGTTTTGGGAAATCTTTTGCGGCAAAAATGTTGTGCGCTTATTATGATAAGACCTGCGATTCGTCTGCGTTATTTGACGACCTTATAGTTGCCGGGGACAAGCGGTATTCGGAGTACATCAACAAGTTTGATGTGATTTATCTGGATATGACAAATATCATGGGAGAAGAAAAAAACGAGATTGTTCCATATATTAGGCAAAGTGTAACGGAGGAACTGGTATCTGCATACCCGGATTTAAAGGTAAATAAGGAATCTTTTTCTACAACTCTGATAAATACCGTGGAACTGACTGGCAATAAGTTTATTATGATTATCGATGAGTGGGATGCGCCGATTCGGGAAGTACCTGCGATTCAGAGAGAGTATCTGGAATTTTTACGTATGCTGTTCAAGAGCAGCGGAACAACGGACAGGATATTTGCCGCCGCCTATATGACTGGAATCCTTCCGATCAAGAAGGACGGTTCCCAATCTGCCATATCGGATTTTGAGGAGTTCACGATGGTGAAGCCCCGGCAGTTTGGAAAATATGTGGGATTCACGGAAGAGGAGGTCATAAACCTCTGCAACGACTATGACGGGGATTTCGCAAAGATGAAACAGTGGTATGACGGCTATGGGTTTCGGGGTGTGCCGTCTGTTTATAACCCGAATTCCGTCATGAAAGCGCTCCGTTACAACGATTTTGATTCTTATTGGACGCAGACTTCCGCAGCCGAGAGCTTAATGGGGTATATCAGTCTTGATTTTGACGGACTGTCCAGAACGGTTGCGGAGCTGATTGGCGGCGTGGAAGTGAAGGTCGATACAAAGAACTTCGCTAACGATCTGGTGACCTTCCGAAACCGGGATGACGTGTTGACTCTTCTGATTCATCTGGGGTATCTGGCTTATGATGAAGAAACGCAGAGAGTCCGTATCCCGAATGAGGAAATCCGATTGGAATTTGCCCGGACGGTTCGGGAGGTCAGACGGGATGAGACCATCCGCCGTGTCCGGGAAAGTGATCAGTTGATAGCGGATACGGTCCATATGGATGGGGAGGCTGTGGCAAGACAGATCGAGAAAATCCACGGAGAAGAAGCGGAAAACGGGAAACCCGAACTCCGCTTTGCTTCGTTTGGGTATCGAAAAGTGCAGCCTTCCGGCTCCACTTTTCTCAATGATGAGCAGGCGCTCCGCAGCGTGATCAAGCGAGCTTACTTCAGTTACGAGGATGAATATCTGAAGTTTGAGGAGCTTCCGGCAGGCGATGGCTGTGCGGATATTGTGTATTTTCCGAAAAAAGATTCCATGCTGCCGGCTTTGGTGATCGAACTGAAATGGAATAAATCCGCCGAGGGAGCCATTGAGCAGATCAAGGACAGACGGTATCCGGACGCGATCAAGGGGTATGGCGGCGATATTTTGCTGGTGGGGATCAGTTATGACAGGGACGCGCCTGTCGGGAAACGAAAGCATGAATGCGTGATAGAGAAGTATTATCCGTAAATACAAGGCAACGGATATGCAGCAGCATAGCCATGGCGGTGATAAAACTCCTATTTTGCGTATAATAAACTCATAATACACCAACTTATGAGTTTATTATATGCTATTTTTTATGCCTTCCAGGAAAATTGCCAGAAACAGTTGGGAGAAAGAGACAGGAAGATTCTGGAAACCGGTGGCGGTCATGGTCAAGGCAGATTGACAGAACATGAAAACGTGAGCGCAGAGTAGAAAGGGAGCAATAATGATTCGGCCGGCTAGGACAACCCAGCCGGTCATTTTATGGGCTTTAGCCTGTTGAGTGGAACGGAGTTTTTCGTTGTTCCGAAAAACGGAGTTTTACGAAACAATTAACCACCCGCTATGCGGGCAATGTCGTCAACTTAAGAGTATTTGCTTCAAAAAAGCTGCGTGATAACAAGTGATTGAGTTTATTGGTACAAATAATCGCATCACAAATAGGACTGTCGATTTTTAAACAGTCCGATATCCTTCTGGTCATAGTCTTATTTAAATACAGCTTTTCATATGGTTGTAATATCTCCGGCGTGTATGTTTTCGGTATCTGCCAAACTTTCTGTCAGGGCGGATAATGGAACATATTTTGGAAGATTCTTCCACTATCCGGCATATCATCTCGCTGCATATAGACAAGGGCGACCGCAAAAGGCGTATGATACAGCTTTTTATCCGGTTTAATATATAACTACGGTTAGACTGGTAATCACGCCTGTTGTCGGCAGACACAATGATCCTTGAATCCGACTTCGATTTTATGACCGCAACCAGATTGGATAAATACATCGCAGCAAAGAACTCCTGCTGGATACTGACAGGTTTAACGCTGTTAAAGGCTTCTATTTCAAGCCGGTTTTTAAGCTCCCTGTATTTGCTTTCAACTCCCCAACGCAGCCGGTATAAATCTGGAAATTTCTCCGTGGCCATCTGTTCGGACGTCAGATTTGTCACTAGATATTCGGTGGTGCCATCTTCCAGTAAAAAGTGAACGCTCCTTAAAGTAAGGGATTCTTTATTACGGGAAGCAGGATATGTAAACAAAGCATCTTTCTGTTCCGCCATGGCTTTCTTAAATGTCTTTGGCACACGCATAAGAAACAGAATTCCTTTGGAGTTTAGATAGCGAAACATGTCCTCAGAAGGGTAGCCCCTGTCAAAAAGTATGACGCTGTTTGGAAAGCCGGGCAAAAAATCCACGTGGGATTTGGCCGATTCCCGTTCATTGTAACGATAGGGATGAAGAGAAACGTCAACCAGAATATCATTCATCACATCATAAAGATATGATTTAGAGTCCTCCGTACATAGCTGTCTACCGAAAGCTGGTCAACTCATGGCTGGATGTAAAACGCAGGATTTTACTAGCTTGTCCACTTCAAAACCACTAATTTGTCCAAAATGTACTGAAATGTCTATTTTCAATTTGCGTTTTTGTCGTTTATTATGTGCATGTGACAAAATAAATTTTTATATTATGCAAGGAGGAGAAAAGAATGGAGAAAGCAAGAAACTATTTTGGTAGATTGACAATTTCGGTAATGATATTGCTAATTTGTTTGACTGTATGTGCAAGCGAAAGTAAAATGTTAAACGCCTCAGGCTTAAACACAGAGGATAATACCAGTTGGATGGATTACGCTTCGAGTAGTTTCGAAAGCGGAACTGGTACGAAGGCAGACCCTTATGTAATCAGCAGTGCGGAACAGATGGCATTTTTTGCAAAAAATGCGCAGAACTATAGCGACTGTTGTATTAAGTTGGCAGAGAATATTGACTTGGCGGCACATGAGTGGGTGCCAATCAGTTCTTTTGGAGGTCATTTTGATGGCGATGGTTATAGTATTACAGGTGTATGGATTGGTACGGAAGAAAATCCGGCAGATGTGCAATATGCGGGGGTGTTTGGATATTTGAAATCAAGTTCTGTGATTGAGAATCTTATATTAACGGTAAATATTTATACGAATTATACTTCTGAAACATTGGAGCATATGGCAGGTGCTGTGGCAGGCTATACCACCGGCAGTATTAAGAATTGTGTTATTAGTGGATCCATTCATGCATCGTCCAGAAGAATGTTAAATGTGGGAGGTATTGCCGGAAGGGTAAGAGGTATTAACCAGAACGTCCTGATTATCAACTGTGGTAATTATGCGACAGTAAGTGGATACAGTGAAGAGCATTATGCCAGAGCGGGCGGCGTTATAGGTGCTGTAGATGCCGCAGCAGGTGCTACAGCTACGGTATCTGTCGTACACTGCTACAATACCGCTGATGTAAAATCGGGAGTTGCGGAAGGTGCGGACAGACCAAGAGCGGCAGGTATTGTAGGCGGCATAATAGACAGTAATACGCCGAATGTGGTAGCAATGCATAATTGTTATAATACAGGGGCTATGGAAATTATCAGCACCAGCACCAGTAATGGAAAAGGAACTACAACAATAGCCAGTATTGCGAATGACATGGGAGGGAACTGGACCAATTCATCTTATCTGTATGGATTGTCAGGAACAGCGGTAAAGACAGAAAGAATATCATTTGTAAAAACATGCATGGGTGAAAGTTCCATGGAACTGGAAGATATGCAGGCGGCAGTTTTTGTGAATAACCTGAACGGTAATGCAAATCAACTTGTGGCGGATAAAGTCTGCAACGGATTATTGGAATGGAAAGTAGTGGATGGCAGTACGCCGGTATTATCAGAGGATTTCGTGACGGGCTTGCTGACAAGACTGACTGTGACTGTTAATTCTGAACTTCGAGGTTCCGTAAGCGTGGCAGCGGATGAAACAGGAGGTACTAATTATATAGAAACGGGCACAGATTCTCTTCTGGAAAAGGGAAGTAATATAAAAGTGACATTTATTCCAAGCGCGCAATGGTACGGCGTAACAGAATTACTTGTGAATGGCTCAAGAGTGGATGAAGTTTCCGATTCTTATGAGTTTATTTTGAATGAAGATACAAAAATAGAAGCTACGTATGAAGTAATAAAAACGGTTGATGTAGATGCAATTTATGTAAATCCAACTGCAAAGGAACAGGGAGACGGTACGGAATTCAGCCCCTTCAAAACGCTGGAGCAGGCAAAGATAAAAATGGAAAATCTTTTAGAAACAACTCCAAATGCCAATATTACGGTTTATCTGATGGGGGGTACATACAGACTGGATGAAACTTTTATATTAGGGGAATCGTTAGCTTCTATGGGCAGTGTATGTTTTAAAAATTATAAGGATGAGATACCTGTTATTACCAGTGGAAAACTCATTGAAACAGGTGCCTTTACACAGGTCAACGGTAAGGGGTACTATAGTTATCAGTTGCCTGACAGTGCTAAAGTTTCTTTGGAAGGTGATCAGGTATGGCCGCAGTTCCGCGATTTGATTGTAGATGGCGAACGAGCAGAAATTGCAAGAACAGAAGATTTTACGTTTAAGCATACATATGCAAATTCCACATATAGCGGTTTGAAAGTGACGGATTGTGATAATTTGCTGTACATCTCTCCAGAAGTGCTTGGAAATATTGAAAATGATAATCTTGGCAATCTTGAGATTGGACAGCTTGTTGAGTGGAAGAGCCAGATATTTCATATTGGGTCCATTACCGGTGAAAAATTGGATGGCGAGATAGAAATTACAATAGATGAAGATGAGTGGCAGGATTTTTATAAAAATGATGATACAAAACGATCTTTGGCAGGACGTGTATACTGGCTACAGAACCATATTAATTTCCTGGATACTCCCGGCGAATTTTATTATGATCAAACCAATGGTATCATTTATTATTATCCATATGAAGGTCAGGATATGACTGATGTGCAGATAGAGTATGCGACGCTGGATATCCTGATTGACATTCAGAATACATCAAATATAACTTTTGACGGTATTTCCTTTACAGGTACCACAGCAAATTACATTACAGAAAATGGTTTGATAACACAATTTGGCTGTACGTTATTTATAGACGGTTACAGTCGTATTATCAATGTGCCATGTGCAGCCATTCATGGAGATACAGCGGAGGGTATCCGTGTACAGAACTGTACATTTGAAGAATTGGGCGGTTCTGCAATGGTCTTTGATTATGGTATCAAGGATATACAGATAACCGGAAACAGTATTAGAAATATTGCCATGGTGGGCATAAAGGTGGGGCAATATCAGCTTGCCTGGAATCAGTATGGACTTCTTGGGGCATGTGAAGATGTAGTCATTAACAATAACTATATTACGAATAATGGTTTGTTGGTAAGCTGTTCACCGGCAATTTCAGTGGCAAAATCTGAGAACCTGACAATCCGGTATAATACCATTGTTCATGTGCCTTACAGCGGTATTTCTGCAGGCTGGGGGTTTGCTGTATCCAGTACGGATAATAAAAATCTCCTTAATGTAGATATTGCCTACAATTTTATTGAAGATTATATGTATAAGATTAATGATGGCGGTGCTATTTATGTTTGTGGTGCCAATGATTTTATTACAAATACAGAGTACTTTAATGAAATCCATCATAACTATATCAGATCAGGAGCGCATAATACATCCAACACAGGTATTTATCACGATGGAGCTGCGTCTAATTGGAAAACATACAGTAATGTTGTTGACGGCGTGAAGTCTACAAAAGGACCGATGTTCTTCCAGGATGATGTTACGGCACAAAATACGCACAATATTTTGGCGGAAAATAATTATACAACCATTAGCATGATTTTTACATCAGCCACAAGCGATAGAAATATTACGTTGCGAAATAATACGGTATTCACCGACCGAAGTGAGTTTAATGAGGAAGCGCTTGCGATTATGGAGGGCGCAGGTCTGCAGGAGGCTTATAAAGGGATTGAAAAACCTATGGATATGGAACTGCGAATTACAGACAATACCATCCATTATGCAGTTTACAGAGGCCAGACGGTACCTACAGAGATGAATATAGAATTAACAAATAACTCCAACGGAACTAGAACCTTTACAATTTCCTTGCTGGACGAACTGCCGAAGGGTGTTACCTGTGTATTTTCTAGAGAAGACATAACGCTGACTTCTGGAGAAATTATTGTTGTGACCGCTACATTTGAGATAGCAGATTTGAATGAAGTAGTGGATTCACAGGACTGTGTGGTCGGTTTTCTGGTGAAAGATACCACGGAGCGCACGGAATTGTATCCACGTGCATTTACGGTTAGGACTGTTTATTCTGAAGAAAATGAAATTGCATACGGAACGCCTGTAATCGATGGGGTTATGGATGAAGCATATTTAAATAGCAGTAGAACATATTTTGGCTCTGTGTTTTATCCGAATACAGGTGCTGAATCTGATGTAACAGGCTATAGTTGCATGTTGTGGGACGAACAGTATCTATATTGCTATATTTATGTGGAGGAGTCTACGGTCATGAGCCGGGGGATTGATTTTATTGCTTCAAATTGTGAATCCGGAACACATGGGGTTCTCTGGGAAACAGACGCAGTGGAAACTTATCTTAGAACTTCGCTCCGGTCCGGGACAAAAATGACAAAATTTGCGGTAGACGCATTTGGTATTCGGCGTTTTGGCAATGACGATGTAGATTTAGTCGAACATGATTTGCCGTATGCAACGGCATTTACTTATAACGGTAAGATTATTGAAGGGCTTGAAATTAAGAATCCTAAAGCAGGGCAGATGGCCTCTACCGCAGAGCAGCCTGTTAACGGTTATGTAGTAGAGATGGTATTGCCTCTTACAAAAGATACTCATATTGAAAATGGAACGCCAAAGGCTGGTGATAAGATTGAGTTTTATATCCAGAATAATGATTATCAGAGAGATGATGATGGAAAGCCATATGTAGTTGCGAAAGCAAATGCGGCGAAGACATACATTTTGAAAGGCATTACGGAGGAGGGTTCTGACAGTAATCTGACTGATGTACCCGTACCGGACAACGTGAAGGGTGAATCGGAAAATGGTTACGGAAATACCACTGAAAATGGAGCCGTAATACACCAGGCGAATGGGGAGAGCAACGTGTTAAATCAGATAGAAAGTTCTGACGGCACAGTACAGAGAACTGACATTTCAGATGGCGTGGCGCAAAGTGCAGATGTCCCTGATGGGGCAACCCAGGATATGGATACCATGGATGGTACGGAGCAGAATATGGATACTGCGGATAGTACGGAGCAGAATATGGATAGCGCAGATGGTATGGAGCGGAATACGGATGCTACAGATGATACGGAGCAGAATACGGATATTCCTAACAGTGAGTTGCGGAGTAAAGACACTAAGGCGAAAGAAAGCATATGGTGGAGTATTCTTTTCATTATTATGATTCTGACGGTAGTTTTGTTATTGATATTTATCGTCAAGCAGAAGAAAAAATAAATGGCACATTTATTTCAAATGCACATGTGATATTTGAAAAGAACGACAAAATGACGGAAAGATACATGAAAGAATAGTACCAAATTGTCCATAATACACCAAAATGTCTGTTTCCATTTTTGCTAAAGGTTAGTAAGATTTATATAAACAAAAATGTCTTTACAAGATAAGAACATAAGTTTATTTGCAATAGCAGAAACGTTGACGATATATAGGAGGTTGTGAAAATGGCAAACAAAGTGAGAACAAGGCGCAGTCCTCATCGCAGGGACAATCGGATATTATGGCTCATGGCATTGCCGGGTATTATATTTTTGTTGCTATTTAGTTATCTGCCCATGTTCGGATTGGTGATTGCTTTTAAGAATTATGTCCCAATCAAAGGTATTTTTGGAAGCGAATGGAATGGAATGGATAATTTTGAATTCTTTTTTACATCCATCGATGCCGGTCGTACGCTCCGAAACACAGTTGGATACAGCTTGATGTTTATTGTGGTAGACGTAATTTTCGGACTAGCAATTGCAATTGCATTGTACAACCTGAAAAACGCAGTGGGACGAAAAGTTTATAATACCATAATGATTCTGCCACGTTTTCTTTCCATGGTCCTTGTGGCATATATCGCATATGGTTTGTTATCTTCGCAGGGTGTCATTAATACCTTGCTCACAAATCTGAGATTCGATAAGATAATGTTCTACAATAGTCCGGGCTATTGGCCGGTTATATTGACGGTAGTGCATATCTGGAGCTCGGTGGGGATGGGAAGCATTATGTATTTATCAAGCTTGTCAAGTCTGGATACCAGTCTGGTGGAAGCTGCAAGAATTGATGGTGCCAACCGCAGACAGGTAATTTGGAATGTATATATACCTCATTTGTATTCAGTCATATCCGTTCTGATGATACTTGCAATCGGTAAAATTTTTAATGGTGATTTTGGTTTATTTTACCAGGTACCTATGGATCAGGGAGTACTTTATCCCACCACAGACATTATTCCGACTTACGTATATCGTGGCCTGGCAAGCGGAAACTTTGGGCCTTCTGCGGCTGTGGGAGTGTTCCAGTCAGCGGCTGGGTGTTGTATGGTAATCCTTAGTAATATGGTGGTTAGAAAAATCAGCCCGGAAAATTCATTGTTTTAGGAGGTGTACACGGAATGAAAACAGGCAATAAGGTTTTGAGGCCGTCTAAAAAATTTAATGTGTCACAGGGGATTCTGCATTTAATATTTATTGCAATCTGCGCATGCTATATCCTGCCTTTTATGATGGTAATTACAATTTCCTTAAGTAATTCACAAAGCGTATTATCAGAAGGATTTAAAATATTTCCTGATAAGATTGATTTTACGGCATATAAGATTATTTTCAGGGATATGAGTACGATCTTGCAGGCGTATAAGGTTACAATAGCATTTTCGCTGCTACATACGGTCCTTGCGGTGGTATTGCAGGCGACAATCGCTTATCCCATGTCTAAAAGTTACTTTACGCATAGGAAAGGGCTAATCTGGTTTGTGTTTTTTACGATGTTGTTCAGTGCGGGAATGATACCCGGATATCTGACCAATACAAAAATTCTGGGGCTGGGTAATAACTTTTGGGTGTATGTACTTCCAGGAGCGGTCAGCGCATGGAATGTTATGATTGTTAAGACGTTTTATAATGGATTACCAATGGAATTGTTTGAAGCGGCAAAAATTGACGGGGCGGGTGAGTTTCGCACATTCATAAGTATTGTTGTACCTATGGCGAAACCGTGTTATGCCACAATTGGATTTCTGACGCTAGTTTCAAAATGGAACGATTGGAATACAACATTGGTATACATCAGGGATGGAGAACTTTATTCCCTTCAATATTTGTTACAGACAATGCTCAGAGAAGCAGAAGAACTAAAACGTATGATGGAGAATGCTTCCGGATTGGCGGCGAATTTTGAGGAGGCCATATCTACAGAACCCATGCGTTTTGCAATGGCACTGATAGCTGGCGGACCTATATTGGTGGTATTCCCGTGGTTTCAAAAATATTTTACGAAAGGTATGCTGGTCGGCGCGGTTAAGGGATGATTGTATAAAGCTTTCAGCGCAATAGTTGTAATTAAGCGAGAATTCGCTTAAAATAAAAAAGTAAAGAGAAGGAGAAAAAGAATGAAGAAAAAAATTGTGTCTCTATTGGTAGCAGTAATGATGATTGGAGCGGTGATTGGCTGTGGTGGTTCACCGGATGGCGAAGTATCGGAGAACGGTACTGGCGCAGACGGTGATGTTAAAGACGATGATGGAGCAGAGGAAAATACTGCTGAGAATGAAGAAAAACATGAACCTGTAACATTGCATTATTACATAGCTGGTTTCGCAGATCAGGAAGATGCGGATAAGGTCTATGAAGAAGTGAATAAGCTGATACAGGAAATCTATCCGTGGATCAGCGTGGAGTTTCATGTATCAAATCAGGCGGATTATGCAACCCATTTGGCTTTGGCACAGACAGGTGGAGATCCGATTGATATTATTGGTACCTTTGGAACGGCATATCAGACCGAAATGGCAAATGGATCTTATATGGACGTTACGGAGTATCTGGACGATTATCCTGACTTAATGTCTGCGCTTCCTGATTTTGCCTATGATTGGGGCGTAATGAACGGAAAGACATATGGTTTTCCTAACTGGCAGCAGTGTAACTATGCAAATCAGGCGATAACCATTGATAAAGAAATTGCGGATCAATATGAGCTGGACATTGACAAAGTCAATGAATTGATACAGGCAGAGGAGTTTTTCAATCCGGTAGTATATGATGTACTTGGTGAATTTGTCGAAAGAGCGAAAGCAGGCGGTGCGGATAATCTGTTTGTGAATGGTTCGGGAAACGCACTTACGGTTCAAACCAGAGGTTATGAGCAGTTGACCGGTCCGATTTATTTTGCGATTTCTGATGAGAACAGCCAGCTTTTGAACATTTGGGAAACAGATCAGGTGAGAGAATATCTGGAGGCTATGAGTGAATACAGAGAAGCCGGATATATACCTGAAGATATCTCAACGAATGATATCTATAATCCTGGCAATGTAAAGGCCAACGGGCTATATGGGCTTTCTTTTGGGGGTAATGCCTATGTACCTAATTTCCCGGAGTTGCGTTTGGCGGCTTGGGGAAGAGATTTGTATTTTATGCCGACACAGATATCGGAAGATCAGTATTATATAGGTTATTCTTATGCGGCAGGTTTGACAACTGTAGGTGCCACATCAGAATATCCTGAAGATGCGCTTCGAGTTATTGAATTGCTTTATACGAACGAAGAACTTCAGAATATGCTGGTTTACGGACTGGAAGGAGAGCATTATACCAAGAACGAAGACGGAACAATTACTACATTGGAATATGATTCCGGTCAAGCGGACGCACAGTCTTCTTACGGTATGTATAAATTCTCTCTGGGCAATTCCGCATTGACATGGATTAATCAGTCTTTTGATCAGGAGATGTATGATTGGGCGTTCAAGACTTTGCCTGAAACAAGTGTTGTATCTAATTTGATTGGATTTGCGCCTGATACATCAAAGGTATCCAGTAAGCTGGGACAGATTAATGCGATTGTTACAGAATATAGCTCACAGCTTCTTTACATGGATGTTGAGGATTGGGAGGCTACCTATACGGAATTTTTGAGTAAGCTGGAAAGTGCGGGTATTAATGATGTTATTGCGGAATTGCAGACACAGGTGGATGCATTTTTAGCAAGTAAATAGTGTGACTGACTTTATTTTACTGTCTGAGTCTGTTTCTTTAGCAGACTCAGACAGCTGGATATAAGAAATATAGTAATAAAGGGTAAGACAAGATGATGTATCGGTTGATTCTGGTAGATGATGAACCTAATACCTGTGAAATTCTTGCTGATTTTATCAAAGAGGAGCAGAGCGGTTATGAAATAGCAGGCAGCTTTAGAGATGGGCAGCAAGCCTGGGAATATATTCAAAAAAATCCAGTGGATTGTGTGATTACGGATATAAAAATGCCGTGTATGGATGGCCTTGCTCTTGCGAGGAATATATATCTCAGCAAGAACCCAGCCAAGGTGATTTTATTGAGTGGTTACGGAGAATTTGAATATGCGCAGCAGGGAATCAAGTATGGTGTTACAGATTACCAGCTAAAGCCGATTGATTATGAGAAACTGTCAGAGGTGCTGATTCAGATTCGGGAGCAGATGGATGAGCAACTATGCAAAGAGAAGGGCTTTAAGACACGGCCAAACAGGATATCAGAAAATAAAGACGAGTCGGATGATTATAGTATTGTTACTATGGAAACAGCACTGCGCTATCTCAAGGAGCATTATAATGAACCGATTTCACGGGATAATGTGGCGGATGCGTGCTTTATGAATTCGTCCTATTTTGGTCGCTGTTTTAAACAGTACACTGGGCGTACTTTTACGGAATACCTGACGGATCTACGGATTCAAAAAAGTATTCAGCTTTTAGGTGAAAATATTACGATAGAGAAAATTGCCAGAAAAGTGGGCTATGGAAGTTCCAGACATTTTTGCAGAATATTCAAGGAAATAACAGGTTATACCCCTAAAGAATACCGGATGCGCATTTTAAAGCAGGAGTTGGAACAGTGAAAGAAAGAAAAAATTTTCATAGTTTTCGTCAACTTACTTTTTTGTTGATTTTTGCATTGATGTTTGCTATGACAATAGTAATCTTGAGTGTAGCCAGTTGGGATTCTAATTCTATTATGAAAAAAGAAGCGAGAGAGCGTAATGTGAATGCAGCGACCCAGATGCAATGTACTTATGATGTGATTTTTCGCCAGTTAAATCAGATAAACAATTATAATTACTTGGATGTGAATGTGCAGACATTTATGAACAGTGATGTGCCTGAGAACTTTTATCAAGAATTTGTGGGGGGATTTTCTGAGCTAACAAAAACCTATCGATATGTCCAGAATTATATTTATGAGATCGGCTTTTATGCGTCTGAGGAAGGTTCTGTATGGACATCTGCTTTAGAGAATGAATATACGAGTATTCCAATGGAACAATATGTGGATAACTCCGTTTGTGATTATATCAATGAGATGCAGCCTTTCGGAAATGGATACTATTACCATAGATATGCAGATAAGCATCCTTATGTCATGACTTTAATCAAAAAGAACAAAGAGGGCACCGGAGGAGCTTTTTTGAGTGTGAATATGGAAAAACTGAATGAACTGGTTCCGGAGGAATTGACACATTACTATATGGTTGCTTCTGACGGGACTGTTTTATACAGCAATGACCGGGCGGAAATTGGCTGTCTCACAGAAGAAGTGGAGCAGCTTTCGAAATGGAGTGCGCAGATGAATCTGGATAACGATACTTTTTGGGAATCATCGCTTATTGTATCAAGTGTAAAATCAAACCGATATGATTGGTATTATGTGGCCGTTCGAGATATGACTCAAGTCCAGATTTCCAGAGAGAGGATTTTGTTCATATGTATTTTGGCAATTATAAGCAGCATAATGGGGTTAATGGTTGCGTTTCTTTCTTCACGTAAAGCGGTACAGCCATTAGAAACTGTAATGGATATGTTAAATGGAAATGAAATATTGGTTAATCAGTATAATTATGTGGAAATGAAAAGCATTGCACAAAAAATGGCCGCTATTATATCGACAAATAAGCGGTTGAAGGAAAGCTTAGAAGAGATGGTTCAGGAATTTAGTGGATTGCAGAACACAGCGCTTCAGTATCAGATGAATCCTCATTTTTTGTACAATACCTTAAATTTGGCCAGTGTGTATTTGGCTAAGGAAGTGGGACCTCGCCATGATGCGGTGACATTGATTCGGAAGCTGTCTGAAATATTAAGATATAGTTTGAATTCAGAGGATGATCTGGTACCCCTCCAAGAAGAATTGGCATATGTGAAAATTTATCTGGAAATTTTGGAAAAGCGATATCGGGGAAATTTTGAAGTTTCCTGGCAGATTCCAAAAGAGTTGTTGGGGGAAATGGTATTGCGTATGTCAATTCAGCCTTTGGTGGAAAACGCTGTTTATCATGGGATTCAGCCGAAAGGAGGCGGGATGATTACCATAGGCGCATTGCGTGAGGAAAACAATCTGAAAATATGGGTTGTTGATGATGGAGTGGGCATGGAGCCACAGGAAATAGACCAGTTAAATGAACTCATCCGTCAGGAAAAGCTTCATTCGAAACATATCGGTCTTGCGAACATCCATAGAAGATTGCAGTTATTGTTCGGTGCAAGGTACGGATTGGTTATAGCTTCCGAAAAAAATAGCGGTGTCAGGGTGTGTATGACATTTCCTGCCTTAAAGGAAACTTGCGAATAAGGTGTTTGGCTATGAGGATTTTTAAACGCTAAAGGAATGACATGAGAAAGGGCGGATAGTAATGAGTATACCGAAAGTCGATCAATATATATTGAATTTCGAGAAAATGGGTTTTGGAATGTTTGTTCACTTTGGATTGTATTCACAAATAGGGCGTGGAGAGTGGAATGCCCAGAGAGAAGGAACAGACGAAACTTCATACAGGAGGCTTGCCGGTACATTCTGTCCGGGAAGCATGACAGAAATCGTAGTAACTGCTAAGGCGGCGGGAGCGAAGTATATTACATTTACGGCAAAGCACCATGACGGCTTTGCGTTGTTCGATACACGGGGATTATCTCATTTTGACAGTATTCACAGCGCGGCAGGCAGAGATATTGTTCGTGAATTTGTGGACGTATGCAGAAAACATGGTATTGTACCATTTCTGTATTATGCTACTTATGAATGGTGGAATACGGATTTTCGGAATGATTTTGACGCATATCTGGAATATTTGCGAAAAAGTGTTGAAATTTTGTGTACACAGTATGGAAAAATAGGCGGCTTTTGGTTTGATGGGAACTGGAGCCGTAAGGATGTTAACTGGCATGAAGGAGAACTTTATGCAACTATCAGAAAATATCAGCCAAGAGCAATTATTATAAATAATACAGGCCTCTCCGCCCAGGGAATAACGGGACACTCTGAGATTGACTGTGTGACCTTTGAACGGGGAAGGCCTGTTCCTCTTGACAGAGAGGGAGCAGAAAAATATATAACCGGGGAAATGTGTGAAAGCGTGAATGCTCATTGGGGAAATGCAAAGGATTTTAATTTCAAATCGCCTAAAAAATTAATCGAAGAACTCTGTGAATGCCGAAAGGTGGGGGCAAATTTTCTTCTTAATATTGGTCCGGATAAAAACGCTGCGGTTCCTGCTATGCCAAAAGCGATTATGCTTACAATAGGGGAATGGATGAAAATGTTCGGTGAAGCCGTCTACAATGGAAAACCACTTTGGTTTAACGACAAGACTCGGAATTTTGCGTTAGAAAGTGAAGAGTATGTTTATTTGTTCCGGTTTGATTTATGCCGGAGGGGCTCAGCGGATGTTACCTATATAGAAGGAACAGAGGGGGAATTTGTATTTGAAAATTTTCAAAGAAAAGTAAAGGATATACAATGGATGGACAATGGAGAAAAGTTGGAGTATTCCTACGACGGGAATAATTTAAAGGTTCATTTTACCGGATTTGAATATGGCATCGACTATTGTGTGCGGGTAGCCAGGGCTATAAAAGTAGAATAGTTTATGGCCTTGTAAAACGATGAGGGAACAGAGAAGAAAGGAATTGGGTGTATGATTGTGGATACGAAAATATATGCTTATTATTTTCCGAATTGGCATGTGGATCAACAGAATGAAGTGTTCCATGGAGAGGGATGGACAGAATGGGAAGTGGTGAAATATGCAACACCCCGATTTCAAGGTCATAAACAGCCTAAGAATCCTTTATGGGGGTTTGAAGATGAATCAGAATCTGTAGTAATGGAAAAAAAGATAGAGACGGCCGCAAAATATAAGATAGACGGATTTATTTTTGATTGGTACTGGTTTGAGGATGGACCATATAGAATTAATTGTCTTAATAACGGCTTTTTAAAAGCGAAGAACTGTGATAAGTTGGATTTTGCTGTTATGTGGTGCAATCACAACGCTATACAGGCACATCCTACGGCTAAATTTAATAGGGGTGTACCGACAAAGATATGCGATAATTCTGAGAAAACTTTTTATGAATTAACGGAGTATTGTATTAAGAATTACTTTAACAAGCCGAATTATATAAAGGTTGAGGGCAAGCCGTATTTTTCCATATATACTTTACCGGATGTAATCAATTCAGTTGGCGTTGACGGTGCGGCCCGAATGTTCTCTGATTTCAGGAGACGGGTAAAAAAAGGCGGTTTCAAAGACGTACATATAAATATATGTGATACATTTCATGTGTTAAAAGACACAAGCAGTTTGAATGAAATATTAGCGAAGATAAATGCGGATTCCATCGCTTCGCATGGATGGTTAAAGGCGGGCTTACGTTTTCCTAAAGCGGAATATACGGATTTTGCAAAATTGGGTCTGAAGAGAATGGAGGAAAAACAAAAGTTTTTTGATCTACCGTTGTTTCCTTCCGTATCGCCGGGGTGGGATTCAAGTCCCAGAACCGTTCAGTCTGAAATATATGGGGATTACGGATATCCATTTTGTCCGATTGTTATAAATAATACGCCGGAAATGTTTGGTGCTGCTTTACAAAAAGCCAAAATTTTATCAGATAATATAAAACAACAGGATAAATTCATTGCCATAGCGTCCTGGAATGAATGGACGGAAGGAATGTATCTTGAGCCGGATATGGAAAATGGGTTTGCAATGCTTGAAAAAGTGAAGGAAGTAAAAGAAAGCTGGTGAATAATGTGGAAACTTTCGATTGTAATTTCAACTTGTCAATTGTTGACATTACTAAGCCACCATATAATGCGGATAATACGGGTAAAAAGGATTGTACAGCCATACTGAACAAAATCCTTGATGATATTTTACAGGCGAACATAGACGGAATATCGGCTGCAAAAAAGAAACTTGAAGAGTATCCGAAACCTGATTATAATTTAAGTTTTGAGATTCGTAAGGAAAAGGAGGCTTTGTATGTCATTTTCCCGGAAGACCTTGAACCAACAAAAATAATATATTTTCCAAATGGAACCTACCTGGTAAGTGATACGATTACGTATTCCCATAGAAATCTGATGAATATTTTTGCTGATGAGTATAAATATGAGTTGAATAGACAGATTCATTTTAGAGGAGAAAACCGGGACAGCGTTATTATTAAGTTGAAAGATAATTGTCCCGGGTTTTCCTACGGCTCACAGAAACCAGTCATCAATTTCATGAATGGTGATGAATCAAATGTTGCGATGTCAAATACCATCGAAAATATGACTATAGATACGGGAAACGGAAACAGCGGAGCGGTGGGGATGGTATTTTTTGCTAATAATTCTGGGACTATCAGAAATATCAGAATAGTATCGGAAGATTTATCCGGTTATGCAGGAATTGAGATTAAGAGTGAGTTTGTTTCCGGGTGTTATGCAAACGGAATAGAGATCACGGGATTTGATTATGGGATAAGGCTCCTTCCGCTTAGAAATTATGTGACGTTTGAGAATGTTTTTTTGGAAAACCAGAGGAAATACGGTATTTATGTGAAGGACACGATTGTTTCTATTTTAAATTACCAAAGTCATAACAAATGCCCTGCGTTAAGAAGTGCGGGACAGGCTGCGCACATTGTACTTTTAAACGGCGTTTTTTGGGGCGGGAATCCTCGGTTGAGTGGAATCGAGCATGATTTGGGAACCATTTTTTTGCGAAATATTCATTCGGAAGGGTATCTTAGAACGCTGTATTCCAAACCGACTCTGTTTTTTGAAGACGTAAATGATATTGATGAGTATTCCTCGGACGGAGTATGGAGTGCTTTTGAACAAAGGCAATATAAGTCCCTGTCTTTGCCGATAAAAAGCGCCCCCGATGAAGAGGCGTATTCTCGTACCGTTTATTCGGATGCATACGGAACCGCAGCTGATGGGGTTCAGAATGATACTAGCGCAATTCAGGCTGCTGTGAACAGCGGAGCGGATTGCATTGTTTTCCAGCCGGGAACCTATTTGATAAATGACAGCATTTTCATCCCAGAAACAGTGAGAAAAATCGATTTTTCATATTGTAATTTTATTTCGGGCAAGGATATTGAGCAGAGAGAAAATGCGGGAATCTTTGTTGTGGCAGGTGAGGGTGAGCGTCCGTTATTTCTTGAAAATGTTTTTGCCTGGGAAAAAATGTATGGCAGATTCAGGTTTATTCATCATGCGTCAAGAAGAACTTTGGTTTTACGTAATATACACACTCAAACATGCGCAATGTATTTTAATTCGGTTTCGGGCGGGATTGTTTTTGTGGAAAACTGTGCGTGTACCGTAGGAGATGAAATGTATAGGGATATTCCTTGTTTCTGTTTTTCAGGGCAAAAGGTGTGGATGAGAAATGTAAATCCGGAGCGGGCGTCCGTTGAAATACTAAATGACCATTCCACCGTTTGGATTTTAGGATTCAAAACAGAGGGAACCGGCACTTCATTTAAGACCATAAACGGAGGAAAGACGGAGGTGCTTGGTGGGATTATAAGTCTTGGACACAACGAAATGAGACCGGCTGTCATCAATGATAATTCCGATGTTACGGTGATTGCTTCTACAAACGGACTTGCAATGAGCCACACTTATCCGGTTGCGGTGATGGAAGTGCAGGGGAATGAGAAAAGGGTTTTGGCAGAAGAAGTATTTCCGTTACGGATTATGAAAAATTATAAAATACCGTTGTACGTGTCGAGGACAGTATTACAGGATGGTCTGTAATATGCGGAAAAGAGGGCTGCTATGATTTTTGACGAAAATATTAAAAAAAGAACAGTACCTTATGTGTTGGCGACATCGGTACGTAATAATGATGGAAGGTATTATGCGGAATATGGTTGTTACAGTGATAAGTATAGCATAGAAGCGATTTTTTATGATGGATATCATGATTCCAAAGTTTTTGCGTACATAGGATTTCCGCATAATACTTATTCCGGGAAAGTTCCCGCTATTGTACTTGTGCACGGTGGATTGGGCAAGGCGGAAATCGATTGGGTAAAAAAATGGAATGATATTGGTTTTGCGGCGATATCCATGGATTTATATGGCGATGGTCCGGAGGATGATAAGGATAATCCCTATGGTACAGGAAAAAGAAAACATCCATATGCAGGAATGTTTCCATGGAACGATTACGGGACAGCTTTTCTAAGCGACTATGAAAATGCCGGAATGTATCAGAATGTTTATAATGTAGTGAGCGCAATAAATTTATTAGTACAATCAGATAAGGTTGATGAAGAAAAAATTGGAATAACCGGTATATCTTGGGGCGGAATTACTACTTTGATCACAGCGGGCTTTGATAATAGGCTAAAGTTTGCCATACCGGTTTATGGATGTGGCTTTTTGCATGAGAGCAGGACATATTTCCATTCTGTATATGAGCGCGGCGCTGATCCGGCATGGGATCCTTCAAATTTTGCGGCTATGACAGAAATGCCAATCTTACTTATCAATGGGGATAATGATAAGCATTTTTCGATTAATTCGTCCTCTCATACATATGAGATTATTCATAAGGGTTATTTGAGTATTCATCATGGACTTAAGCATAGTCAGGAAATTGGTGACAGTATTAAGCAGGTATATCATTTTGCGGAAAATATTATTGGTAGTAGCGCACATACATTTGTTGATATACTTGATGTTGGGATTTCGGGGAGTTGTCTACAGGTTAAAATCAAAGGGAAGGTAAAGAAAGCGGTATTATATTATATTGTAACAAAAGAGTTGGGGTATGGTGGAGAAAACAATATTCGCTGGTTTGAATCTGATTTTAATAGGTTAAGTAATACGAAAATAGAATTTACAATTCCATATAATGCGACTTATTTTTATGTTTCAGTTGAGGATTATGAAGATAATATTATCAGCACAAAGTTATTTCAAAAGATGGTGATATTGAATAATGGAGAGAAACGAAATGCTTGAAAGAAAGAGGAATAGATTTGCGAGGATTGGTATTTTTGCGGTAGCACATGCGACATACTGGGATCAGTTTGAAGGGTTGGAAAAGAATATCATGGGATTTCACAAGAATTTTTGTGAAATAGTAGAAAAACAGGATGTAGAGGTTGCCGATTTTGGTATGGTGGACAGTTGTGAGAAGGCATATGAAGTAGTAAATCGTATTCTGGCAGCAAGAGTGGATGTATTATTCTGCAACATGGTTACTTATGCAACATCTTCTGTATTTGCGCCAATTATCAGAGGAGTGAATATTCCTGTGGTATTGGTTGCGTTACAGCCAAGAAAGGCTCTGGATTATACGCAGGCTAAGACCTTTATGCAATTGGAGAATGATAATATTTGCTCTGTACCGGAATTTACAGGGGTGGCTATTCGTATGGGCAAGAAAGTGGCTGATGTGATTATCGGACATTTATATGGTGATGAAGAGGCGGTGAAGGAAGTAGCGCAGTGGTGTGAAATTGCAAAAGTACTTCATGATTTACATGGTGCCCGTGTGGGACTTATGGGACATGTGCTGGAAGCTATGTACGATATGCATGCGGATCCTACCGCTGTTTCGCGTGTATTTGATGTGCATGTTCCACTTCTGGAGATTGATGACATAGTCAGACTTTATGATACTGTCAGCGAAGGAGAAATTATAGCTAAGGAAAAGCTGATTTTAGAAGAGTTCGATACACCAGTTCCGGCGTCTGATCCGGTTACTATGAAGTTGACAGACGCTGATTTAAGACAGGCGGCGCATACTGCAGTTGCTTTGGATAAGCTGGTAGAAAAGTATAATCTGACCGGTTTGGCGTATTATTATGAGGGGAGCCCTGACAGTATACAGCGTAGAGTAGCCACATCCTTTATTGTCGGTAATTCTATTTTAAATGCCCAGGGTGTGCCCATGTGTGGGGAGTTTGATATTAAAACTTGTATCGCTATGCTGATTATGGATCGCCTGGATATCGGCGGTAGCTTTGCGGAATTCCATCCGTTTGATTTTGAGGAAGACTTTATTCTGATAGGACATGATGGACCGCACCATATCAAGATTGCAGAGGGAAAGCCGGTGCTTAGAAGTCTTACCAAATATCATGGGAAGCCTGGACAGGGCGCATCGGTGGAGTTTAAGATAAAGGAAGGCCCGATTACCATGCTGGGAATTACTCAAAATGTTACCGGAGGGTTTAAATTTGTTATTGGTGAAGGTTATTCCAAGGCAGGTTCGATTCCGCCAACAGGCAATACGAATACCAGAGGATTTTTCGAACCTACTACCAAGGAATTTATCAAGAAGTGGGTAATGGAAGGTCCTACACATCATTATGCGCTGGGTATCGGACATCATGCTGAAACAATCAAAAAAATTGGAGATATTTTAGGTGTTGAGTCCGTAATCGTAAAGTAGATTCGAACTGAAGTGTGTTATATTAGAATAACTTTTGGGTAGGGCTGTCGCATCTTGGAAGGGATAAGAACATGGAATATATGGGTAAAATAATATGGGATGAAAATCCGATGGTTGCCGATAATTATCGAATGAGATACGTGGAGGGAATTTCTCAATATATTAAAAGGATGAATCTGGTGTACAAAGATATCCGAAGAAGCAATATGCCTCCTAATGGCGTTGTAGAAAATCAGGCTTTTTATCGTGAAAGATACAGGGATATGCTGGGGCTTAAGTTTTTTACCGGAAAAGTCGTAACCCCAGCGGAAATTCATTATGTGGGAAGTGATGATATTTGCCGCATTTTTCGATTGAATGTGTATATAACAGATGAAATCCCTTTCTATGCGATGCTGTTGTTGCCACATGGTGTTAAGACACCTATGCCGCTGGTAATCGCGCAGCATGGAGGTGGAGGAACTCCAGAGCTGTGCAGTGATATGTATGGTAAAAATAATTATAATCATATGGCGCACAGAGCGATGGAGCGAGGCGCTGCGATTCTGGCGCCTCAGTTGCTTTTATGGAGCAGGACTGAAACGGCAACCATGCGTGAACATGCCATTCCTTATAACAGAGGGAAGGTAGATGTAGATATGAAGCGTTTTGGTAGCAGCATCACAGCACTGGAAATCAATGGAATCATGAGATCGTTGGATTATGTGTGTACTTTGGAAGAAGTTGATGCTGAACGGGTCGCCATGATAGGGCTTTCCTATGGGGGCTATTATACGCTTTATACGATGGCAGCAGATCAAAGAATTAAAGCGGGTTACTGTGCTGGGGTATTCAATGACCGTGATGTATATGACTGGCCAGACTTGTGCTATAAAGGTTCCGCTTTAATGTATCAGGATGCTGAAGTAGCAGCCCTTTGCGCGCCAAGGAAACTATACATACAGGTAGGCAAAGCGGATGGGGTATTTGATTATCACAGTGCATTGCCGGAAGTTGAGCGTATTTATGAGTATTATGCAGCGTTTGAAAAAACGAAGAATTTCAAGTTTTCATTATGGGAAGGTGGTCATACGATTTCGGATAGCAATGAAGGCTATGACTTTATTTTTAGCGCATTGCGTCTGAATGGGTGAAACTGCTGTTTCACAATCTTTATTTTCTTATGGTATATCTTAGCTTTCTTGCTTGCATAAGGGTTTTTCTGAGATATCATTATATTTATAAAAATAATTTTAACTACAGGAGGATCAACCATGCCAACAGTTTACAGAAATAGCGAAGATAAGGAAAAAGCCCGCTACCGTATCAGTTGCGAAGGGCAGGAACCGGATTTTACATGTACCATTCCACACCATGAAATCCCAGACGGGACAGAACAGGTCGAGATTTCGCTGGATTTTCTCAATGGGGACAGCGGCACGGATGGATATTATGTCATACCCTATGTCAAAGCCTGCTTTCTGACCCGTTTTCGTCAGCGGGAGGATACCGAATACATCTGCCGGGAAAATATCATGCCGATTCTGGGAGCAAAAATGGGAGAGAGAGCCTTCCTTCTGATCATGGAGGGAATGATGTATGACTACCAGGTGAAGCTTAAGGTCCGGCAGGGCGCCTACAGCCTTTCCCTTGTCTATGACCTTACGGAGATTGACCTTTATGAGGACATTTCCTTCCGGGTCATTGCTCTGAACGGGGGAGAAGCGGACTATAACGGAATGGCACACTCTTATCGCCGCTATCAACAGGAGAGAAAGCATTTGATTCCCCTTCGGGAACGCATGGAAAAAGAACCTGTAATGAACTATGGACTTAAGGATATGCCCATCATCCGCATTCGCCTTGGCTGGAAACCGGTCCCCTCGCCGGTACTGGAACAGACTTTGGCGACGGAGCCGCCCATGCATGTGGCATGTACCTTTGCCCAGGTGGAAGCGCTGATGGAGGAAATGCGGCGCCAGGGAATACCCCGTGCGGAGCTGTGTCTGGTTGGGTGGAACAGCCGCGGCCATGACGGAAGATGGCCACAGATGTTTCCCGTGGAGGAACAGCTGGGCGGAGAGGAAGGCCTGCGGTCGCTGATCGCCCACGCAAAGAATATCGGATACCGGATTACCTGCCACACCAACAGTTCGGATACATACCGCATTGCGGACTGCTTTGAGGAGGCAGACGTCATAAAAAAGAAGGACCAGTCCCTGTCGGTCAATGAAAATACCTGGAGCGGTGGCAGAATGTACAACCTGTGCCCCAAAGTCGCCTCCGAAAAGTATCTGGAACAGAATCTGAAAAAATTGAATACCTTTGGGTTTGAGGGTTTTCATTATATTGATGTCCTTACCAGCGTGCCGCCCAGAACCTGCTACGACCCGCGGCATCCGCTGAACGCGTCTCAGTCTGTCGGGTATCTGAATCATATTTTGAAGCGTACTCGGCAGGAGATGGGAGGCATTGCCTCGGAGGGAGGATTTGATTTTGCCGCCGAGAACCTGGATTTTTCCCTGTATATCGCCTTCAACCTGCTGGAGGGATATCCCCTTGTGGCGGATGAAATCATCCCCCTCTGGCAGCTGGTATACCATGGTTATATTTTAAGCAATCCCTCAGCGGAAACCGTGAACTTTCCTGTGAAGGAGCCGGATGTGCGTCTTAAGTTCTATGAATATGGCGGTATCCCCGTTATTTACTTCTATTCCCGCTTTGTGGGGGGAGCGGACAGGAAGAACTGGATGGGTGATAAGGATATGACCTGCGCCACGGAGGAAGAACGGGTGGAAAGTGTCAGCCGGATAAAGAAGATGATGGAAGAGTACCGGCCCTTTGCCGGGCGGCAGCTGGCTTTTATGGAGCGCCACGATAAGCTTGCGGAGGGCGTGTATCAGACCACCTATTCCGACGGGTACCGGGTGATCGTAAACTATACCGGGCAGCCGTTTCTGCTGGGAGAGGTGTGCGTGCCGCCGAAGGATGTGGCGCAGGTGAAGGATGTTTGAAAGAGAGCACACGGAATACATCATTCGCTTATTCTATCCGGAAGGCGCTGGGAGAATAGCCGGTACACTTTTTGAAATACTGGGAAAAGTAGCTGGCATTCTGAAAGCCCACCTGCTGCGCGATTTCAGCCACAGGCAGCTCCGTGGTTTGCAGAAGATAGAGAGCCTGTCGTATCCGGACCTTCAGAAGATATTGGTGCAGCGGGACCCCGGTGCATTTGGTGATCAGCTGCCCGATGTAGTTGGGATGATAATTAAAAATTTCGGCAAGGCTGTGATTGCTGAGGTCCTCGGCATAATGACTCTGAATGTAGTCCAGAATCATGCGATAGGAGGCTGTGGGCTTCTTGTAGGGCCGGCTTAAGGCTGCGCTGCGATGTAACAGGTTCAAGGCAACAGAAAGCAGGCAGGATTGCTGGAAATTACTGAAAATTTCCGGTGTCTCTGCCTCGGCAACGATGGCGTTCAGATACGGAAGGAGTTCCGGAATATCTCTTATCACGATAGCGCCGTTTAACAGGGGCGCGTCGGTGAAGGTGAGACGCTCCAGCTGCCGGTCGGGGTCGTAATCCTGTGGGGAGGCCATGGGCAGGTATTGTGTGGAGGCGGCATTTTCCTGGGTGAAATCAAAATTGATGGAAATGATATGGAGTACCGTACCTTCTGCCGGATGGATACAGTATGGGGTGCCTGACATCCAGTAGAGGGAGGCCCCTGCCGATACTTCCCTGGAAATGCCGTCAATCTCAATGCTTCCGCTGCCGCTGATAATGTAAAACAGTCGGTGGTCGTAGGCCTGCGCAAGCTGCTGCTTTCTGTCGGAAGGCACATAGACTTCCTGCGCAAACCGGACAAATGGGCGGATATTTTCCAGTGTGATTTCATGATGAAGCATAACGGATAGTCCTCCTACATAAATCTTTATTTTCTTATATTATATCTTACTTTTCTTGCTTGTACAAGGACTTCCTCAATTTTATACTATAGATATATTTTAATGGTCACTGTTCATTCTGGGCAGGAAAGGAGGATTGCCATGCGATTTATGGTAGGACTGCCTCAGACAGAGAATGCGTTTGTGGATTGTATCCTGGAAAACCGGGAGCGGATTTACGAGGTTTACTTCTCCTGGGGAGATTTTGCCAACGGCAGGAGCAATCAGCTTATGCGGGAGGGCTATACGGCCTGGGAGCTTCAGAAACGCCAGGTGGAGGCGCTCTCTAAGCTTTCCGCGACGGGAATAGCGCTGAATCTGCTTTTTAACGCGGATTGTTATGGGAGAGAAAGCCAGTCCCGGGCATTTTTTCATAAAATCGGGACTACGGTGGATTATATTAAGACCACCTTCGGCCTGGCCTCCGTCACCACCACATCGCCGTTGATAGCGAAATTTTTGAAGGAAAATTTTACAGAAATGGAAGTGCGCGCGTCGGTGAATATGGAAATCGGCACGGTGCAGGGGATGGAGTATCTGTCCGGGTATTTTGACAGCTATTACATACAGAGGGAGTACAACCGGGATTTTGACAGGATACGGGAATTGAAAGCCTGGAGTGACATGCATGGCAAGAAATTGTTCCTGCTGGCAAACAGCGGCTGCCTGAATCATTGCTCCGCGCGTCATTTCCATGACACGCTGGTGGCCCATGAAAGTGAGATCGCTGAAATGGACAACGCTTACAATTTCACGGGGATATGCAGGGAATACTTAAAAGACCGGAACCATTATGAGGCGCTGATTCGGGATACGAATTTTATCCGGCCGGAGGATATCCCCAGATATGAGCCCTATGTGGAAGCCGTCAAGCTGGCCACGCGGGTGCACAGGGCGCCGTCCGTGGTGCTTAAGAGCTATCTGGCGGGAAGATACAGCGGCGATATTCTCAAAATCCTGGAGCCGGAGCACAGTATCTATCCCTATGTGCTAGAGAACGGCGACCCGTTACGGCTGGTATGTCTTAAGGAGGCAGAAAAATGCTGACAAGCGAAATGAGAAAGGAGGCAGAAAAATGCTGACAAGCGAAATGATAAAGGAAGCGGCCCTGGCGGCAGGGGCCGACAAGTGCGGGATTGGTCCCATGTCCCGGTTTGACGGAGCGCCGGATGAGATGAATCCCCGGTTTCTCTTTCCGGAGGCCAAGAGTGTGATCGGATTCGTCTTCCGGATTCCCCGGGGAGTGCAGCGAGGAATCGAAGAAGGAACCCAGTTCTACCAGTACCCCTCCATGGCCTACGGCGGTATCAATGAAATTTTTGCGCCGGCTGTGCTGTATCAGGTGGGAAAGGTCATTGAGGACGAAGGATACGAAGCCTTTGTCTACCGCAATACGGGGGCCCGGGGCGTGGTGTCCGATATGGACGGAAGTCCCGGCAATACCTTGTCGCCGGAGGAGCAGATCGAAGTCTTTGAAAACGCGAAGACCTCTACGGCCCATCACCGGAGCGTCCAGTACACCAGGCCGGCCAGGGAAGGCGGCGTGGCCCCGGATCTGCAGTTTCAGTTCCGGCTGGCAGCGGTGGCCTGCGGCTTGGGGGAGATTGGCTGGAGTAAAATGCTGCTGACACCGGAATTCGGGCCGCTGCAGAGACTGGCCTTCATTTTTACGGACGCGGAACTGGAATATGATGAAATGTACAGCGGAAAGCCTTTGTGCAGACGCTGCGGCGCCTGTGTCCGGGAATGCCCGGGGGGCTGTATTCCGGCACTGAATTCCGGAAAGGCAGTCAAAGTCAACCTGGCAGGGAAAATCTGTGAGTGGGGGGATATTGACATGTGGCGCTGTTACGCCTTTTATACCCATGCAGGCAGATATTATAATCCCTTTGTGCCCAAGGAGGTCTGGGACGCCAACGAAAATGGGGACCTGGATCTGATGGAAGGGGTGACGGATGTGGCCAACGAACAGGAGATCATGAAGGTCTATACCGCTCTACAGAAGTATTTCCCTAGCTGGGTTGGTTACAACATGGCAAAATGCGGCGGCTGTATCCGGGCCTGCGTCTCCGTCCTGGAGAAAAAGGGCGGCTGCCTGGAAGGGAGATTCAAAGAACCGCTCCGCGCGAAGAGGGCCTGGAAGCTGGACCGCTGACGGGATTACAGTAGGATGAGAAAGGGTGAGAAAATCATGTTGACCAGCGCATGGATCAAAGAGAAAGCAAAGGAGCTTGGGGCAACCCTGTGCGGAATTGGGAAAGTGTATGAGGAACCCAATCCCCAGAGAGACCCCAGAATGATTCTGCCAAACGCGAAATGTATCATAGGCTTTGGCTTTGCGGTGCCAAAGGGACTGTATAAGGCCATGAAGGTGGGCAATCAGCGCTATACCTATACCACACTGGGCGTGAAATATATGGATGAAGAGATGGCGGAGATTTTTTTACTGAAGATGGGAGGCATGATTGAGGATTACGGCTATGACGCCTGTCTTCAGAAGACCGTTCCCAATTTGCGGATCAAGGGGGATAAGACCACAAATCCGGAGGTAAAGGACACCTATGAGCTGATTCACGCCGAGGCTGTGGAAGCGGGAAAACCGGCGCCGGATGTAATCATTGATTTTGGAAAAGCCGCCGCGTCCTGCGGAATCGGCGAGATGGGCATAAGCGGCAGGATTGTCAATAAGGAATACGGCCCCTTTATGAGATACTGCTTTCTCATTACGGACGCGCCGTTGGAGTGTGACGAAGAATTGACGGAGCCTGTCTGTGACAGGTGCGGCGCGTGTATCAGAGCATGTCCGGGCAATGCCATCAGCGAAAACGGCCTGGATACCTGGCAGTGCAGTGTCTACTACAAGGGCGCCCATAAATCCAATCCGTTTCTGACCGACGCCTTTTTAAAGGGCCATCCGGAGCGGGAGGCAATTCTGAATGGGGAAAAGAGATTTGACGCGGAATCAGCCAGGAAAATTTATGGGGAAATGAAATTCCTGCCGGATACCCAGTGGGGATATTCGGCATGTATCTGCGGAAAAAAGTGTGATATCGCGTGTTTCGAGCACCTGGTAGGAGAACTGTAAAATGAAGGAAATGAGAGATAAGATCATAGAAACGGCAAAAGCCAACGGAGCGGACCTGGTAGGCTTTGCGCCGGCGGACAGATTTGACAAAGAGGATGCCATTTTTAAGATTTTCCCACAGACAAAAACCGTCATTGGCCTGGCTTTTCGGATTCTTCGGGGGATTTACAGAGGAATCGAGGAAGGCAGTACCTACTATCAGTATACCACCATGGCGGTGGAAAATATGGAAGAGACCATTATGCCCATGGCACAGCTTAAGGTGGCCATGATGATGGAAGCGGAGGGCTTCATGGCCCTGCCTCAAAGGCGGCATCAGCAGATCATGTCCGAGAAAAACAGCACAAACCCGGAGGTTGCCTACGACGCCATATACAGGGGGCGGGAGGCAGAGGCACAGATGGATTTTCTCAATGCGGCCATAAAATGCGGCCTGGGAGAGAAAGGGCTGCACCAGGCCCTGTTGACGGAGGAATTTGGCCCCATGGTAAGATATTGCTTTCTTTTAACGGACGCAGAGCTTTCGCCCAGCGAAATGGCAGCGCCCCATCTCTGTGATCACTGCGGCGCCTGTGTGAAGGCGTGTCCCGGCCATGCCATTGATGAAGAGGGGCATGTGGACCCCTGGCAGTGCGCCGTATACTATAACGGAGCTAACGGTACCAAAAACCCCTTTATGCCGCCGGATGCCTTTGCGGGAATGGAGGACCGGCTTAAAATCATCGCGGGAGAGGCGAGGGTCACGCCGGAAACGGCCAAAAACATACTGGATAAGCTCTACTTTTATCCGCCTGCCCAGCACGCCTATCAATGCTCCATCTGCGGCAGGGCTTGTGATGTGGCCTGCTACGCGCGCCTGGAGGAAAAAGGCCTGCTGACAAAAAAATTCAGAACGCCTTTCCGGAAACGGGAGGAGTGGAGGTTTGCGGTGGAGGATTTCCGGTAAGAACTACCGTTTCTGCTGAAACACCGGGTCCGCCGGGTAGCCGCCGGCGCATTTCTGCATGGCCCGCTGGACGCTGTCGGCGGAGGTACCCCAGGGTTCGTCCTTGTGAAGATAGTCGTTTTTGACAACGAACCACTCTACCTCCTCCTGGAGACGTTTGTAATTCTCCTTCATAATAGAAAAGAGAACGGGATAGAAGTCCTTTTTCTGGGCGTCACTGAGCCGGTCCTCAGCCCGTTCCACCAGATCCCCGAAATGGGGCAGGCAGAAACCCTTGCTTTTTTGGAACAGATCCTGGAAATCCTTGTTTTTCTTATATAAATGAAAAAAGGTGTCCAGATACCGGTTGTAGATATTTTTATAGTGGTCGCATACGTAGCAGGAATGTTCCATTTTTTTGGCCCAGTTCCCCAGGGAGGTTTTGGTCCCGGCGTCCGGGGCGTTTTTCTTAAGCCGCGCGGTGAAGCCGGATTTGCCGGGAGTAAAGGATTCCATTTCTTTTGCCATTTCCCGGTTTAATTTCTTCAAATGGGTGCTGAGAATCAAGGCGCTTCCCAGGCGGTTTCCGTAATCGTACATCATTTTATAGTGGTGACGGCAGAAGCCCACCTTGTCGGTGGCCTCACGGATGTCGTCCTCCATATAGGCGGAGCCCAGGATAAAGGAGAGGGCGTGCTGTTCCGCTTTCCGTTTCAGAAAGCAGAAGGGGCATTCGTCCTCTGCGGAAAAGGCGTCAATGAGGGGGATGGTTTCAAGGTTTTCTTTCATGGGTGGTGCCTCCTGTGTAGTGTAATATTCTTGCGGATGGTCTGATAAATGGTCCGTGTGTCCGGGCTATTGCAGCGCCCGGCTTCCGGCCTCCAGAAATTCGGCCAATTCCTCCCGGCTGTGGGAGATGTACTCGTAGGTTACATACAGCGGGTCAAGCCGCCTTATCAGCTCCTTCACTCCCGGATCCGTGAAGGGCAGATGTTTATCGATGGCAAAAATATGCTCGTACACCTGGCGGAAACGTTCCTTTGGGTCCTCGGGAAGGGTGTGAGGCTGTTTCAGCCATTCTTTCACGTAAGCGCCAGTCAGAGACTGCTGCAGATGAATCCCCTTTATGTAGGGAAGAAGTTCCCGGTGGGTATCCAGCATGGCATCGAGGCAGGAAAGGGCCTCCTTCTGGGTCTTAAGCTCGTGATCCGTATGCAGAAAATGGCCGGTGTCCAGCATGAGGCCCTTTTTCTCATAATGCACATTTTCAATTAACAGCCTGGTGACGGCAGGATTTTTAAAATTCAGCCCGGCCCACCAGAGATTTTCCATTAAAAAATAAAACGGATAGTCCTGCCCGTCCAGCAGGGCGTTGATCAAATCGCAGGCGGCCAGAACCACTTCCTCGTCAGAATGTTTTAAACGGTAGGTAAAGCCCTCCTCGTCATCCACCTGGGTCACATGAAATACCACATATTCGGCCTGCATGTCCCGGGCGTAGTCAAGCTGCCTGCGGTAATGCTCCACAAGAAATCCGCGGTCCAATTCCATCCAGTCGTTGATACAGCGGGCATGAACGCCTATTATCATATCCGGCTCAATGACAGGGCAGGCGGAGGGCGGCAGCACCTGGTCATCTTTTCGGATATCGCAAGGCATAAGTTCCAGACCCGCACAGCCGAAATGCTGATAAAAATCCCTAAGGTCCCGGCAGGAAGTAAAACGTCCGGTATCATCCGTGAGGGTGGTCAGGTTCATGGTTGTTTTCATGGGTAAAAGCCTCCGTTTCTTTGTGCCTGAAAGTGAAGCGTAATCTTGAATAGTTGCATTATAGCACGGGGGAGGGGGATTTTTCAACGATTACTTGATACGTACTTTTTAAGAATCAAGATTGACATACCGCAAAAGTTATGATATATCTAAAAAGGTTCCGGTGGCGTAAGCGGTGGCGGATATTTTCGGCAGACAATATGGAAGGAAATCACGATAATCTGTTTTCGGTATTTGGCTGGAAGCAGATTTTTTTATTCTATAGGAAAGTTCTCCGAACTTTCCTATAGAATAAAAATTTTCAGTTTTCATTGGAACGGCCGGAGATGTTTTTAATGATGAAAGAAAAACCGTTTGTGAGGCGAAGAAAGAGGTGATTTATATGCTGCAAATAAAGCAGTTAACGATAACGCATAAAAAGGACCTGCGCAGGATTGCGCAGGATTTGTCCTTTACGCTGAATCCAGGGGATAAGGCGGCCATTATCGGGGAGGAGGGCAACGGAAAATCCACCCTTCTGAAATTGATTTATGATGAAGTACTGGTGGAGGATTACGCCGAGTACACCGGGGAAATTATCAAAAACAACGAGATTCCCGGGTATCTGGCCCAGGAGTTGACGCCGTCGGAAAAGGAAATGAGCGTTTACGAATTTCTGGCCCGGGAGCCTGCCTTTTTTGACATGGATGTCAAGGAACTGGCCCGGCTGACCCGGCGGCTGGGAATTTCCCTGGAACTGTTGTACGGGCAGCAGCCTATGAAAACCTTGTCCGGCGGAGAGAAAATCAAGGTGCAGATGGTGCGGATGTTGAGCCGCCGTCCTACGGTATTTTTGCTGGATGAACCCTCCAACGATATCGATATTGAGACTTTGGAGTGGCTGGAGGAATTTATCAATGGCTGCAGCGAGCCGGTCCTTTATATCTCCCATGACGAGGTGCTGCTGGAACATACCGCCAATATGGTGATTCATCTGGAGCAGGTGAAACGGAAAACCCAGCCCCGTTATACGGTGCAGAGGACAGATTACAAAACTTATGTAAACCAGAGAAACCTGGGGTTAGAACGGCAGGAGCAGCTGGCCAAAAAGGAGCGTAGCGAGTATGAGAAGCAGCAGGAGCGATTTCGGAAAATTCAGCAGAAGGTGGAGCGCCAGCAAAATGCCATTTCCCGGCAGGACCCTCACGGCGGGCGGCTGCTGAAAAAGAAAATGCATGCGGTGAAGGCCTTGGAGCACCGGTTTGAACGGGAAAACGCGGAGCTGACGGAGCTTCCCGATACTGAGGACGCCATTTTTTTCAAGCTGGCCCCGGAAAACAGGATTCCAAATGGCAAGCGGGTGCTGGAATTTTATTTGGAAGAGTTGACGGTAGATGGCGGTATGCCGGAGGAAAGCAGCGACTTGTCCGCAGACCGGAAGTATGGGAAAAATAGCGACCTGCCCGCAGACCGGAAGCCGGAGAAAAATATCGGCCCATCTGCCTTGCGCATTTTGGCGAAACACATTGAACTACAGGTGACGGGACCGGAGAAAATCTGTATCATCGGCAAAAACGGCGTGGGAAAGACCACGCTGCTTCGTAAGATTGCGGAGCAGCTGCTGGAGCGCAGGGATTTAAAGGCGGCCTACATGCCTCAGAATTACGAGGATTTGCTGGAACTTTCAAAAACGCCGGCGGAGTTTTTAAGCGTCACCGGGGACAGGGAGGAGGAGACACGGATCCGCACCTATCTGGGCAGCATGAAATACACGGCGGAGGAGATGAGGCATCCCATCGGGGAGCTGTCCGGCGGCCAGAAGTCCAAGCTTTTGCTTTTGAAAATGAGTATGAGCGGCGCGAATGTGCTGATTCTGGATGAACCGACGAGAAATTTCTCCCCCCTGTCCAACCCGGTCATCCGGGAGCATCTTAAGAATTTTGGCGGCGCTGTCATCAGCATTTCTCATGACCGGAAGTTTATGGGGGAGGTCTGTGACAAGGTGTACTGGCTGGATGAGCAGGGGCTGCACAGAAAAAGTGTCTGTGGGGATTGATTTTTTGATTGCGATTTCATATACTTATGGTAGCCAGCAAATTCTTGCAAGGGGCGAAAACACTCTGAAAATAAAGGAGGAAGTAATTTATGAGATATGCAATTTTAGGAGACACCATGCCGGCGGTGGAGGTTCTGTTTGACGCGCCCGGCGAAACCATGTTCACCCAGTCCGGCGGTATGGCCTGGATGAGCGACGGCGTTGCCATGGATTCCAATATGCGGGGCGGATTTGGCAAGAGCCTGGGAAGGATGTTTACGGGTGAGTCCCTGTTTATGGCCACCTACCGGGCAGAGCGGGCCGGTGCGAAGATTGCCTTCTCCTCCACGGTGGCCGGAGAGGTCCTTCCCATCAACGTGGGCGAGATGGCCGGCGGGTTGATCTGTCAGAAGGACGCTTTCCTGTGTGCCCAGGACAGCGTGAACCTGGAGGTTACCTTCACGAAGAAAATTTCCGCGGGGCTGTTCGGCGGTGAGGGCTTCATTCTGCAGCGCCTGACCGGGCAGGGAATGGCCTTCCTGGAAATCGACGGCGACAAGGTGGAGCGGATACTGGCTCCCGGAGAGGTGCTCAAGGTGGATACGGGGAATGTGGTGGCCTTCGAGCCCAGCGTTTCTTATGAGATCGAGACGGTGAAGGGCTTTAAGAACATCTTCTTCGGAGGGGAGGGCCTGTTTCTGACCAGACTGGTGGGGCCGGGAAGAGTGATTTTGCAGACCCAGAACTTTAACGATTTTGCCGGAAGGATTATCCGGCTGATACCCGGGAAATAAATATAGGGAGCCAGAAAAGTGGGCTGTTGCGCAAAATGATTACAAAATTTAAGCGCAGCAGCCCACTTTGCGCAGGATTATGTAAAGGTGAACCTTTTGATTCAGTGTCCGTGTGATGGGGTGTCAACGGACGGTCAGAGCGGCATATTTCTTGGGGGAAACGCCCACAGCGCCTGTAAAGGTCTTATAAAAATTGCTGTAATCCCCAAAGCCGCTTTTCTCGAACGCTTCCATGGCGCTGGAACCGGCATTCAGGCAGGCCTTGGCAATGCTCACCCGGCGGGCGGCGATGTATTTGTTGATGGTGGTCCCGGTAACCTGTTTGAATATCCTGCAGATGTAGGAGCCGCTGATAAAAAAGTGATTGGACAGTTCCTCTATGGTGATGGGCCTTCGGATATTCTGGTTGATATAGACGATAATGTCATCCACCAGATGATTGTATTTGCTGTCCGCTTCCGGAGAGATTACCGCCTCCTGCTCATACAGGACATTGATCATCACCAGAAGCTCCATGAAAGCCGCCTGCTCTATAATATCGTGGGCAAAGCCGTCGGCGGAGGTGATCTTGTTGACATAATACAGGAAGCGGTTCTGCTGATCCTTTGTCAGCGGGATCCGATGGGAGAAAGGGGTTCCCCGGACGGAAAAACAGCGGTCCAGATCCGTATGCTCACTGGAGATCTGTTTTACATAATCCGGATAAATGGAGATGACAATGCGCTCATGGACACTGTTGTCAATCTGGGCCAGCTTGTGGCTCTCGTACTGGTTTATGACAAATAAGTCTCCGGGCGCAATGCTGTAAAAGCGGTTGTCAATGAGAAACTGCTTACCGCCGCAAATGGAATAGTACAACTCATAACAATCATGGATATGCATATCCATGGTTTTTTCTTCTTTGTAAAGATGCGCAATGGAAAAGGTTCTGGTGCTGAGGCAGAGGTCGATGGCGGCCTTGCAGGATGAAAATTCTTCCATGCCGGATTCCTCCTATAACTTTATCCTACCAGAAAAGTTCAAGATTTGCAACATTTTGTGTCAGAATTGAAAAGAAATTCAGTTCCGTTTCCGCTATACTATAAGTACAGGATGTTTCAAGATATGGAATGACATGCGTAAAGGAAGACGAAGTTGTTTTTGAAACATCCGTTGATACTTTGTAAAAAAAGAAGGAGATGAAGAAAATGGCAGGTTTTGTAAACAATTTCTCATTGGAGGGAAAGATTGCGCTGGTGACAGGCGCTTCCTACGGCATTGGCTTTGCCATCGCGTCGGCCTATGCGGAAGCCGGGGCCACCATTGTATTCAATGATATCCGCCAGGAACTGGTGGACAAGGGGCTTGCGGCCTACGCGGAGAAAGGGGTTGCGGCCCACGGCTATGTATGTGACGTGACGGATGAAAAGGCCGTCCAGGAGATGGTGGCGGACATTGAAAAAAATATCGGTGTCATCGACATTCTGGTAAATAACGCCGGAATCATCAAACGGATTCCCATGACGGAAATGACGGCGGAGGAGTTTCGCCAGGTCATTGATGTGGATCTGAACGCCCCCTTTATTGTGTCCAAGGCAGTGATTCCCTCTATGATCAAGAAGGGCCACGGCAAGATCATCAACATCTGTTCCATGATGTCGGAGCTGGGCCGAGAGACGGTCTCTGCCTATGCGGCAGCCAAGGGAGGCTTAAAAATGCTGACTCGGAATATCTGTTCCGAGTATGGACACTATAACATCCAGTGTAACGGAATCGGACCCGGATACATTGAGACACCGCAGACCGCGCCCCTTCGGGAGATACAGCCCGACGGCAGCAGACATCCCTTTGACCAGTTCATCTGCGCCAAGACCCCTGCTAATCGGTGGCTGAAGCCGGAGGAGCTGGCAGGTCCGGCGGTATTCTTAGCCTCCGATGCTTCGGACGCCGTCAACGGCCACATCCTGTATGTGGACGGCGGTATCCTGGCCTACATCGGCAAGCAGCCGGGCTAAGAGGTAGTGCCAGGTAATTTATGGAACCGGGAGGGAATGAAATATGATCGCGTTACAGGTACAGGGGAAGGACGGCCAGGTAAAATTTTCCGAAAGGGGAGAAAGCATAGATACCGTCTATCACGGCATTTATCAGGAGGGGGATACGCTCCAGGTCAGGACCAACGACGCGGAATATCTGAAGGTACAGCTGGATGAGACCCTGAAGGAGAGTATCCTGTTTGTCCCCTACAAAAGCCTGTCCTTCGAGATACCCTTCGGCGGGCTGATGGCCGGGTACGCAACCCAGGCATTTTCCGGGGACAGTCACAGGCTCAAGGTGTCGGAGCCTTCCCCGGAGGAGACGTTCGACACAAGGTGCATTTCCCTGAATGCCCACGACAGAAGAGGGCAGAGGCAGTATTATCCCCATGCTTACGCCAACATGGTCACCCGGGAGGCTCCCTGCTTCTTCGAGCGGAACGCCATCGACGGGGTATGTGAAAATCTCTCCCACGGGGAGTATCCCTACCATTCTTGGGCGGCAGGAGCGAGGGAGGACCAGGAGTATTACATCGATTTCGGCACGGAAGTGGAGCTGGAGCGGATCGTATTTTTCTTAAGGGCGGACTTCCCCCATGACGGCTACTGGAAACATGTGGAGGTGGAACTGTCCGACAAAACCAGGACAGCCATGGACTTCCGTAAGACAGCGGAGGGACAGACACTGCTGTTTCCGGAGCCCAGACGGACCCGGATCATCCATCTGACCGGATTCAGGCAGGGAACGGATCCCTTTTCCTGGGCCGCATTGTCACAGATTGAAGTATATGGAAAATATTTAAAGGAGGATTATAGTAAAATGGAAATCAGAACCGCATCAAACCCAAAGGACGTAAAATATTATACCACAGACAGGCTGAGAGAGGAATTTCATATCAGCAAGCTGTTCACCAAGGACAATATCCGTATGGTATACAGCCATATTGATAGGATCATCACCGCAGGCCTTATGCCGGTGCACCAGGAATTGTGCCTGGAGGGCGGCAAGGAGCTGGCCAGCGAGTATTTCCTGGAGCGGCGGGAGATGGGCTGCATCAACATCGGAGGAAAAGGAATCATCACCGTGGACGGGGTGGAATATGAGATGAATCCCAGAGACGGCATTTATATCGGCAGAGGAAATAAGGAGATCAAGTTCCGCTGTGTGGACACCAATGAGCCGCCGAAATTCTATGTAAGCTCCTGTCCCGCCCACAGAAGCTGTCCCACCGTCAAGATTGACATCACCAAGGCCAGGAAGGTTCCCTGCGGAAGCGCTGAGGACTGCAATAAGAGGGTGATCAACCAGTACATTCATCCGGAAGTGATGGAGAGCTGCCAGCTTGCCATGGGACTGACCCAGCTGGAGCCGGGATCCAACTGGAACACGATGCCCTGTCATACCCATGACCGCCGCATGGAGGTGTATCTGTACCTGGATATGGGAGAGGACGACATCGTATTCCATATGATGGGCGAGCCCAATGAGACCAGACATATCGTGATGCATAACGAAGAAGCGGTCATCAGCCCCAGCTGGTCCATTCACAGCGGCGTGGGAACCAGAAACTATTCCTTTATCTGGGCCATGTGCGGGGAGAATCAGGAGTTTGACGACATGGACCATATTGAGACCCGGGAACTGCGGTAGTGGACAGAGTTGTTTTATGAGAATCATTCAAAATAGTAAATAGGCTGTTTTTACGAGAGTTATGGACACGATACAAAATAGTCCATAACTCTTGTTTTGTACCTGCAGTATAAGCCCGTGGATACTGAAATCGGGATGATTATCCCGGAAGGTGTTAAATTTTGGTCAAATTTGTAGCACATTTTTACATTTCTGTTACATGTTTTTTGGAATTAACAAACCATATAATCAATTCAGAACATGGAAAGTCCCGGAAATCCTGGGGCAGTCGCCGGAGAACTTGCTATCAGGAATGTTCTATGATAAACTAAAAAATAAGTGAGAGGAAGAATGGCTATGAATCATGAGCAAAACAGAGAATGGTGGCAGGAAGCCATCGAGAAAGTGAAAGAAAAAATGAGCTGGGTCAGCGAAAAATCCAAAGAGAAAATCCCCTACACCACCGTAGACGGAACCCACGACGACAGAAGCGGGGCAGACAAAAGCTTTGACGCGGATATGGGAATCTACTGGTGGACAAACGGCTTCTGGGGCGGTATGATGTGGATGATGTATCAGGAGACCGGGGAGGAACGGTATGCGCAGATTGCCCGTTTCCCGGAGGAGAAGATGGACTGGTGTCTGCAGGATTTCTATGGTCTGCACCATGATCTGGGCTTTATGTATCTGCCTACGGCGGTGCTGAACTATAAATTGACAGGCAATCCCGATGCCAGAAGGAGAGCCCTGCATGCGGCCAACCTTTTGGCAGGACGGTTTAACCCTGTGGGGAAATTTATCCGGGCCTGGAATGAGCAGAACCAGCCGGGAAAAGACGTCCGGGGCTGGGCCATTATCGACTGTATGTTTAATATTCCCCTTTTGTACTGGGCAAGTGAGGAGACAAAGGATCCGCGGTTTCAACATGTGGCCATGTTGCATGCGGATACGGTGATGGAGCATTTTGTACGGGAGGACGGTTCCGTGCGCCACATTGTGGAGTTCGACCCGGAGACCGGTGAGCGGGTGCGGGATTACGGCGGACAGGGCTATGAGCTGGGGTCCTCCTGGACCAGAGGACAGACCTGGGGAATGTATGGATTTCTGATGAGCTACTTACATACGGGGAAACAGGAGTATCTCGATACGTCCAAGAGGATTGCCCATTATTTTATGGCGAACATTCCCGAGGATGGGCTGATTCCCATTGATTTCAGACAGCCTAAGGAGCCTTACTGGTATGACGATACGGCGGCGGCCATTGCGGCCTGCGGGTTTCTGGAGCTTGCGAAGGTGGTGCCGGAGTATGAACAGGACATGTACCGGAGGGCGGCCATGAAGCTTCTGAAGGCCTTGTATGAGAATCACTGTGACTTTACGACGGAGAACGATTGTATTCTTATGAAGTGCTCCGGGGCATATCATGACAGCAGGCATGAGTATCCGATCATCTACGGCGATTTCTTCTTTATGGAGGCGTTGTTCAAGCTGAAGGATGGCGGTATCTTTATGTGGTAGGCGGAAACCTGAGGGGACAGGCGTATGGCGGGGTGAGGTCAAATTTTTGGTACTATTTTCCCGATTTGTATCATTTTATTGCTGTCAGGTTTTGGTATACTGATAGAAGGTTGCCGGAACCGGAAGGTTCTATGTTATGATATGACCGGAGGGTAGTAGAAGAATGAGAATCATTACCGGAGACAGAAAGAAAGTAAAAGGGAAAAGAGATGAGATGCCGCTGTTCTGTGTGGGGGCCGGCCGGGCAAGAGAGGTGCTGCATACCTCCTTTATGGAGCAGCTTTGGGAAGTGCGGAAGGCGTGCGGGTTCCGCTATATACGGTTCCACGGGATCTTTCTGGACGACATGGACGTATATCGCGAGGACAGGAGTGGAAATCCTGTTTTCAACTGGCAGTATGTGGATGAGGTCTACGACAGGCTGCTGGCAGCGGGAATCCGTCCCCTTGTGGAATTAAGCTTTATGCCGAAAGCCATGGCGTCGGGGGAAAAGCCTCTCTGCTGGTGGCAGGGAAATGTGACGCCGCCGGCAAGCTATGAGAAGTGGTATGGTCTGGTAAAAAATTTTACCGTTCATCTCACGGAACGATACGGGGAGGAGGAGATTAAAAACTGGCTGTTTGAGGTGTGGAACGAGCCGAACCATCCCGGATTTTTTACGGGTACACAGGAGGATTATTTTCGTCTGTATGAGTATTCCGTGAAGGCGGTTAAGGAAGTAAACGAAGGGTACCGGGTGGGCGGTCCTGCCACTGCGGGAAGCGTGTGGATCCGGGAATTGATCGACCATTGCTGCGGGAAGGGGATACCGTTGGATTTTGTGACCAGTCATGATTATGGCTGTCAGAGTGGATTTGATGAATTTGGAGAGAAGCTCCACAAGATGGAGGAGGACCCGGATTATATCATCAGACGTGTCAAAGCCGTTCATGCGATAGTGCGGGCTTCCTCCCGACCGGAGCTTCCCATTTACTACACGGAGTGGAGTTCATCCTATTCTCCCAGAGACAATATCCATGACTCCTACATTCAGGCACCCTACATTCTCTATAATCTGAAGCGGGTGGAAGGATATGTCCAGGCCATGTCTTACTGGACCTTCACGGACGTGTTTGAGGAGGCGGGGCCCTCGCCTGCGCCTTTCCACGGAGGGTTTGGCCTGCTGAACGAGCAGGGGATTCGAAAACCGGCCTTTTACGCTTATGAGTATCTGGGAAGACTTGGGGAGACGGAGCTTTGCAATGAAGACAGCGATAGCTATATCTGTTGCGACGGGCAGGATATACAGGTCCTGTTCTGGAATTACACCCACCAGAAACAGGATGAGGTGAATCAGCGTTTTTATATCCGGGATCTTCCGGCTCCGGAAGCGGAAGAGGCGCGGATCTCCCTTTGTGGGATCGAGCCGGGGTATTATGCGGTGAAGCTTTACCGGACGGGCTATGGAAGCAATGACGTCTACGGGGATTATCTCGCCATGGACCGTCCTTCCTGGCTGAGCCGGGAGGCGGTAAAGGAACTGAAAGAGCGCAACGGCGGAGCGGCTGTGAGGACAGAGATCCTCCGCATTGACGGGCATTTCGAGACAGAAGTCAAAATGCGGGAGAACGACGTGTATCTGCTGGAACTGGTACGTCTGCAGCCTGCGGAAGGTTCGGGGGAGCATGCGTAATATGTCGGCTGCTATTCCCGAAAAAAGAAGACAGGAGTGAGATGAGAGATGAGCAATAAGATTTACAAGATGAACGTTGCCGAGGGGATTTTTTTCGCCGCTTTTGACCGGAATATCTGCGACGACGGTCAGATCCGTATAGACGAAGGCCGGATGGAACGAATCTGGGACGCTCTGGCTTTTTACGGCGGCCACGGTTTTACCATTCACTGGAAGGGGGAGGTGGAACTTGGGGCGTACGATCATTTTGAGGGGTTTCTGACGCTTCCGGCGGAGGCAGTGATGACGGTTACCGGTGTGGTGAACGGGCAGGAGGAGCTTCTGGTCCCGTCTGCCCGGGGAGATGTGAACCCTGTGGAGTTAAAAGGGAAATTTTCCGCCCATGGGCAGGGTGCTGTTCTGACAGACTTATATTTTAAGATGGAATCCCCCAACCCCGTAAATGTGGTGCTGGTGCGCTGGCTGGGGTTGCTGTGCTCGAAGCTGGAGGCGCAGGCCGAAGCGGAGGTGCCGGTATGGCAGGACGCCTGGGAACAGGAGATCTGCCATGACCGTGTGGGGAATCTGGAGAAGAATCTGGTGCTTGGTCAGGAAGAGGGGGAGCTGCTGAAGGAGCAGGTGGCCGGAGATGAGAAGCTGAAAGCATTTTTTCGGACCAGGGCGGAAGAAGGCATGGCCATCGACTGCCGTGCCATTATGCGGGAATATGCCCCCATTGGGGACTACCGTTTTGTAAGGATCAAAGACAGAGGAAGGGCCGTGGTGGAAGGCCCAATCCAGAATCTGGCCATTGCGGGCTGGCTCCTGGAGGAACCCCGTTACAGCAGTCAGGCGGCCCGGCTGATCCTGGCGCTGATAGCCATGAAATGGTGCGAAGGCCCCATCTGCGATCTGGAGGGCTCCAGCTTCCATCACGTCTGCTTCCGGGAGGACCATCTGCTGACAGAGGTGGTCCTTGCCATGGGATTTTTGGGCGGCGTTTACAGCTCCGGGGCGGAAAAGCGGATTGCGGATAAAATAGAAGAGGCCTGGAAGGTGATCCACGGGAAGAACAGCGAGCCCGGTTACCGGAACTTTATGAATCAGGGAATTGTCGGACGCCGGGGGGAGATGCTGGGCGCTCTATATCTACAGAAGGAAAAAGGCGGCTTTGAGCAGGTGATCGAGGACGTTTACCGGACTCATACCGAACTGGTGAACAGGTATCTTACCGGGGAAGGCCATTGCCCGGAGGGCGGGAATTATTACGAATATACGTTTACCGCCTCTATCTTACTGTGGCACACCTATGCCAGATATAGCAAAAAAAGCTGGAAAGAGGTTGTGCCGGAGGTGTTCTGTCGGTCCGGCCGCTATCAGGAGGCTATCATGTCGGTGAACAGTCCCACAGGGAAACGGATTCCGATAAACTGCGACAGCGGAGGCGACAGGGAGGTGTCCACCCTGCTTATGGTATTCCTGACCCTGGCCGGCGGATTTCCGGAAGGGAACAATTATCTGACGGCCCGTTTCGAAGGAGAGGAGCCGGAGCAGGAGGGGAATGCCTTCGACCGGCTGTTTTACCTGTATTACAAGGGACAGATCCGGCTGCGTCCCTACAGCCGTTCCCCCAGAGAGGAGATCTCTCTGCCGCAGTCCGGGCTTCTGACGTACCGGGACGGCGGCATCAAGCTCCTGATAGCAGCGGAGCGCAATCCCTACACGGGGCATTTTCATGAGGACCGGGGCATGGTGGTGCTGGAGGCGGAGGGGGAGAGGCTGCTTCCGGATCTTGGCATCACCAATTACGCCAATTCGGTTCATGTGGTGATGGATAAGCAGGAATATCACAATGTGGCCTGCCCGGCGGATCTCCGTATGCAGGCGGAGAGCGAAGCGGGCAGGAAAGCCGCTATGGCGGCGGGCAATCCGATCACCGAGTCCCTTACGGTCGAGGACATGGCTATGCCGGAGGCAAAGGTTCTGCTCCACGAGATGACAGACAGCGGATACCGCTTTGCCGTTGAGACGGGCATGCTGTTCGGAGACGGGATACAGGGAGTCCGGAGCGGGGAAATTTCCGGTAACATACTGCGGCTTAAGGATTCCTGGACGTTTCCGAAGGAGCATCCGCTGATGGTAACTTTTTTGTCCTACGCACCCTGGAGTCTTTCGGAGGATGGGAAGACGGCTCTATCCGGAAGAATGACACTGACGGTTGATTCCCGGACGGCGTTCCGCTTCGAGAAGGAGGAGGGAATGGTGGATTTTGACTGTACGCCGGTGTATATCCTGCGGATATTGACCTCTGCCGCCAGGGAACAGCAGGTGGAGACCGCGATTAGCTGGTAGGCGTCCCTTTTCTTGACAGAGGAATGTGGGTATAGTAGAATTTTACAGATGGGAAATGACTCCTGCCCAAGCGGAGAATCCTGCCAGGCAGGAGTCAATACTTTTGTTGTGTCACAGTAATATGAGGTTGGATGTAAAATGTATAAGCTTGTTATTGCGGACGACGAGAGACGTATCCGCCAGGGCTTGCGGAACATTGTGGACTGGGAGAGTCTTGGCTTTCAAGTAATAGATGTTTTTTCAGATGGGCAGGAGGTCATTGAGTATCTGGAATTTGCAATCCCGGATGTGATTCTTACGGACATTAAGATGAATCGCGTTTCGGGTATGGAAGTCGCGCGTTACGTGTCCGAACACAGGCTGCCCTGCAAGGTGGTGCTGATCAGCGGCTATCAGGAGTTTGAACTGGCCAGGCAGGCCGTAAAATACGGGGTGGAGGATTACCTTCTGAAACCCACGGACGTGATGAATATTGAAGATACCTTCGGAAGGATTAGGGAGCAGCTGGATAAGCTTTATGAAGAGCACCGAAAGGCCAGAAGTGAGAAGGAGCGGATGGCGGAGGCCCTTCCGTTGCTGGAGGAGCGTTTCTTCTCGGATCTGATCATGGGTGTGGCGGATAATGACGAGTATATCCGCAACTGTATGGGGATTCTGTATCCTGACGTGGCTCCGGAGCATTGCAGATGCCTGCTGGCGGATATTTATATTCAGGATTACGGACGTTTCATGGAGGAGGTCTGGGAATACAGTTATGACCAGTTTGAGATCAATCTGGCTAATTTTTTACGGATTTACCAGAATGAATATAGCTTCCATATTGTGTACAAGGCGGATAATCTGATTGAAGTCATGGGTATTTATGTTGGAGCCATTCAAAAGGAGCAGGGGATTCTTGAGGAGGGCAGGAAGGATCCGGCTTCGGAAGAGGTCTCCGTGGAACAACTGCTTTCGGAGCTTACGGCCAGCTTTCATTTTCAGGCGGAATATTTCATCCGGCAGACCTGCGAGAGTATCTTCCAGATCAAAAAGCCGGACGGGGGGAACATCTTCTGGGGAAAGGAAGAAAACAGAGAAACGCTGGTTCAGCGTCTGAAGGAACAGAAGAGTCAGGTAATGTCCAATGTTATGGTGGGGAATATTGTGACGGCGCAGAAGCTGTTTCACAATATTCTGGGAGAATTGAAGGTTCTGCCCATGGCCCAGAGAAATAATATGGTGATCGACATCCTGTCCACCATGCATATGGTGTTGGGGGAGACGAACAGGAAGCTGGCGGATGCGATGGATTCCTGCTTCGACTATCGCGCGGTGCTCTCCATCACCAGTCAGAAAGAACTGCGGGAGTATATGGACCGTATCTTTGACTGGATCAAGAACGCCAATGAAAAGCAGGAATACTTCAGTGCGGACAGCCTTATCTCTAAGGCAAAGGCCTATATCCGGGATAACATTTACAGGGATATTTCTCAGGAAGAAACGGCCAGTCATCTGTATATCTCGTCTTCTTATTTAAGCAGGATGTTCCGGAAACAGACAGGAGAAAATTTCCTTCAGTACGTGACGAGAGTGAAAATGGAGGCTGCGATTGAACTTTTAAAGGATCCACAGTATAAAACCTATCAGGTCAGTGAAAAACTGGGATACAAAACGCCGCGGTATTTCTCCAGACTGTTTCGGGCTCATACGGGGATGAACCCCAGTGAGTACCGGGGAAAGGTTCTTCACATAGGCGGTGAGTTTCATGAAGATTAGCCGGGATTTCATCAGATATTTCAGAGATTATAAGTTTAACAGCCTGCTTATGAAAAATGTCCGTCTGCTGCTTCTGCTGCTGGTGGTTCCCCTTGCGGGAGCCGCCTTTGTGAGCTACTATGTTTATGACAGCTCCCTTAGAAGGGAGATACGGACCGTCAGTGAGGAAACGACCTCCGGCATCTGCGCGGATCTGGAGAGCGTTCTGAAAGAAGCCCGGACGGAACTGACGTATATGGAACTGAGTACGGATGTGGATCTGTTCCTGTATGACGAGTATGGAATGCAGTACAATTACAGCGTCAACAATATTGTGAGAACGTTGAGAATGCCTGTACTTGTTAAGGACTACGTGGAAAGCGTCTATATCTATTCCCTGCGCGGCAGTCGGGTTGTGGGTCTGGCGGGAGTGGCGGATTATGAGACGTTTTATGGAAAAGAGATGATGGACGCGTTCCTTGGGCAGGAGGAAAGAAACATTATCATTGCCCGTGAAGGGGATGAGGGGGGATACTCCAGAAAGTATCTGACCCTGTTTCAGATGATAGGATACGGGAATCAGCTCCGGGGCGCGATCATGATGAATCTCAACTCGGAAGAGCTGCTGGAGGAACTGTCTGTGCCGGAGGATGTACGAATCTATCTGACGGACGGAGAGGAGATTTTGTTTTCTTCGGATCTGGATCTGGTGGAGCAGAGCGTGGATGCCATTCCCGGATACGACAGGCTTGTCCGCAACGGGGTATGGGATGACAGAGACATTGCCATGTCCTCCGAAACGGAGGACATTTTCGGGCTCAGGGTGATCACCGGGACGGTATTGGGGGAATATCATTCCCGGCTTGGCGTCATGCGGAATGTGATAATAAGCATGCTTTTACTTATGCTGATGATGACTTTCGGGCTCTCCATAGTGATCTCCGTGCGGCTGTATCATCCGATCGGTCAGATCGTGTCCGCCTTCCAGGAGTACGACGGAGCGCCGGCAGATGAGAAAGCGCCCTTCACTGGAAAGGATGAGTTGGAATATATCTTGAATTCCATTGAGAGGACCAGGGATGTACGGAAGAATGTGGAGAAGGAACTGGTCTTGCGGGTGCGGCTTCTGAAGAAGGCGCAGGCGGTGGCGCTTCAGTCCCAGATCAATCCGCATTTTCTGAATAACACCCTTGAGACGATAAACTGGATGGCGTTGGAACAGTTGGGCAGGCACAATGAGATTTCCGAGATGGTGGGCTCGTTGTCTAAGATGCTTCGAATGAGTATGGAAAATACGGATGTCATTGTGCCTGTCCGGGCAGAGGTGGAGCATTGCGAGTATTATCTGGATATCCAGAGAAGGCGCTATGAGGATAAGTTCCGGGTAGTGTGGAAAATCCCTTCCGAGATCATGGACTGCAAGATCATACGGATCGTACTGCAGCCCCTGGTGGAGAACGCCATCTATCACGGAGTGAAACGGATAAGCGGAAAGGGGCTTATCACCATCAGCGGAGCATTGTCCGAAGAGGGAGAACAGGTAGAACTCATGGTGTCCGATAATGGTCCGGGGATGACCAGGACGGAACTGGAAGGACTTCGGAAAAGCATGCAGGGGGATATGATCCAGGAGAGCCGTCATATCGGCGTAACAAATGTAAATCAGCGTTTACGCCTGTATTTCGGCGAGGAATACGGGCTTACGGTAGACAGCCGGGAGAATGTGGGTACGGTGGTGACGATACGGTTCCCCAGGATCCGGTGACGAAGGCCGTCTGATGGAAAGGTTGTCAGGGCCGCTCTGCCGGTACACGAAGATGTACCGGCAGAGCGGCCATTTTGTTGTGGTGCGCCTGGCGGCGCACGTTTCTTAAGGGTGAAAGTCCCAAATCCGCCCGGTAGTGGGAAGGATATAGCCGAAGGCAAGGGTGTCCGCCGTGAGGTGGAATCTGAAGGAAGCTGGATGTGGGGAACCTACTAACCCACGGGCAAACCTCTGGTCTGACGGACAGAAACCGTATAGAAGGCTGTGCATGAGGGTAAGTCTGCCACACAAGATGAAGCCCGATAGCTACATGGAATCATGTGCAGTAAATGCGGCAGATGGATGGAGGGAAAGAAACGTGCGGGTCTCCGCTCCGCTTCGGTCGGTGCAGAACAAGCGTCCACTGGACGCTTTGCACCCCAGGGAGGTCTGTACGGAACGCTCTGAAAAGAGTAACCGTTATCGGAAGATAACGCTGAACGTACAGAAGTCAGCAGAGGCCATAGTAGCCGGAAGTTTTTTCCGGTGAAGGGCTGAATCAATAGGAGTCCTTAGTACGACAGGGAAAGGAGGAATGAGCAAATGGGTACAGAAAACAAAGAAAGCTGCTCACAAAGAGATAGCGCGGAACGCAAAGGGGATGTGAGAGGGCACCGCGCATTCAACCGGATAGGGAAGGGAAGGGACAGTGCAGAGCCGGACAGGTTGGGTAAGATTTTGGAAAAAGATAACCTGAACAGAGCTTACAAGAGAGTAAAGGCAAACAAGGGAGCGCCGGGAGTTGATGGAATGACCATCGAAGCGGCCCTGCCATGGCTAAAGGAGCATAACTACGAACTGACAGAGAGAATCCGAAAGGGGAAGTATACCCCGTCTCCTGTCAGACGGGTGGAGATCCCGAAGCCGGATGGAGGGGTGCGCAAGCTTGGCATACCAACGGTCATTGACCGCATCATCCAACAGGCAATGCTCCAGCAGCTCATGCCAATCTACGAACCGCTGTTTTCGGAGGATAGCTTTGGCTATCGTCCGGGACGTGGGGCAAAAGACGCCATACTCAGGATAAGAGAGTACATTGAACGGGGTTATACAAGGGCGGTCGTCCTTGACCTGTCAAAGTACTTTGATACGCTGAACCATACAATCCTGCTGAACCTGTTGAGAAAACAGATAAAAGATGAGAGGGTGATACAGATGGTAAAGCGATACCTGAAAAGCGGAGTGATGGAAAACGGAGTTGTAACAGAGACAAAGGAAGGCTCCCCGCAGGGAGGAAATCTCTCTCCCCTTTTGGCAAACGTGTACCTGAACGAGTTCGACTGGGAATTTCAGAGACGGGGTGTGCCGTGTATCCGCTATGCAGATGACATCGTATTGTTGGCGAAGAGTGAGCGGGCGGCGGAACGCCTGCTGGAAAGCAGTATGAAATATCTGGAAGGGACACTAAAGCTGAAAGTGAATCGGGAAAAGAGCCGGACAGTCAGCGTGTTCGCAATCCGAAATTTTAAGTTCCTTGGCTTTTGTTTTGGGAAGAACGGAAAAGGAATCTACGTCCGTGTCCATGGGAAGTCATGGAAGAAAGCCAAGGACAAACTGCGCCAGCTCACTTCCCGGAGCAGGTGCGGGAGCATTATCGGAACCATGGAGAAGATAAAAGTCTACATGAGAGGATGGCTGAACTACTACGGGATAGCGGACATGAAGAACAACATCGAAAGCCTGAATGGATGGCTGTACCGCCGGATACGGATGTGTATCTGGAAACAGTGGAAACAGCCCAGAACCAGAATGAGAAAACTCATAGGACTGGGAGTGGACAGTCATTATGCGGCAACGATAGCCTACGACCGCAAAGGATACTGGTTCAATGCCGGAAATAAGGCGGTCAACTGGGCATTAAGTAAAGAAAGACTGATAAACTGGGGCTTCTATGATTTAGCCGCAGCCTATCAGTCTCTGCACGTCAACTATTGAAAGCGCCGTATACGAGAACCGTACGTACGGTGCTGTGAGAGGACGGGAG
>CALWLN010000047.1 GCA_944381535.1 uncultured Lachnospiraceae bacterium | reverse complement strand
ACTTATCCCGACTTTTTATTTATCCTGAAATTCTACGGCAAAAGCTATGTTTTCAGTATCCGCATAACAAAAAGTCGGGATAATTATGTACCATAATGATGGAACTGTTGTTAGTTTTATCATTGGAGGTACATATGTATAAACAATTATCAGAACTTATTGACGTGGCGGTGGTCTGCCTTGAAAAGCTAAACCTTGCAGAAGGCACAATCAAGGATTACCGCCAATCCGCTTTCAGGCCATTGGAAAGGAGGCTTGATAACCAGAGATACGTTGATTCAGAGTTGCTCAGATCACAGGAGGATTTTTTCTTTCAACAGTTTGAAGATGGTACGATATCGCGACACACACTAAACTGGCGGATTCGGGGAATCCGTATCCTTATGGAGATACTTGATACCGGAGACTTTACTTGGAAAGTATTCAGCAAAAAGCAAAAAGAACGTTTACCAGAGCCATTCCAATCTGTTCTTGATTTATTTCTGCAGACGCAAAACTGTGGTCAGAAGCATAAGGACTGCATCAACTCCATTTGCCGGCGTTTTCTTTTATCTATTTCCGGCAATGGATGTACGGATGTTGTCAGTATCACATCCGAACATGTCCGGAGTTTCATGGTCGAAATTTCAAAATCAAGGCCAAAGAGCATGGATGATGTGGTTTACGTATTGCGGGCTTTCTTCCGGTACTTATGTGAAAACGGTCAGTACAGTGAGAATTTTTGGATGCTGCTTGCTGCTCCGCGCTGCAGGGATCACCGTGTCCGTGGATGTGTATCACCAGAGGAAATATCGCGCTTGCTTGAAAGCATTGACAAGGAGACAGGCAACGGGAAACGCGATTTTGCTGCCATGTCTCTGGCAGCTGTAAGCGGACTGCGGGCAGGCGACATTGCTTCACTAAAACTGGATGATATTGACTGGAAAAAGAAAGAACTCCGGATCCTACAGGGAAAAACCGATGGGCCTCTTATTCTTCCTGTATCCACGCCAGTGCTACAGGCAGTTGCTGACTATATATTGAATGGCCGTCCGGAGACAGTTTCCAGAAATGTCTTTGTCCGCCATCAGGCACCATTCGTAGGATACCGCGACGGGGTATCCATTGCGTGCATTTTCCGCAAATACCAGAAGAAGGCTGGCATTGAACATGCCATTGGGGATGGGAAAACCCTGCATGGTATAAGGCGTGGACTTGGGACGGGAATGACTGCCAAAGGGGTACCGGTTGATCTGGTTGCCCAGATTTTGGGGCATAAGGGGATGAAAGCTACAAAGCAGTATATTTCTGCCGACCTAAAGGGCATGTACAACTGCACTCTTGGCTTTGATTCGTTAGGAGGTGGCAGCAATGAACCTTCCTGAATACATCCAGGAAATGCTTGAATACAAAGAAAGCCTCGGCTATTCGAGGAACACTTACGAAAGCTATCTGAAAGATTTCCAAAGATATTTTATGGAGGCAGGTCACAATGCTTTTACGGAGAATAATGTCCTCCCATGGTGTGAAAAAAGGAACACAGAGAAGCCAGAAGGCTTCCGCCGGAGGATTACGCCGCTACGCGAACTGTCGAAATACCTGTATGCAATGGGATACGCAGAATACATTGTCCCTACGGACATTTTTCCTACCATACATAGGGAGACTCCATACATTTTTACCGACAGGGAACTTATCAGGCTGTTCGCTGAAAGCGACAGGGAGTCTTACTGCAAAGCAAGCCCGTGCCGCCATCTGATCATCCCGGTTATTTACAGGCTGATCTACTTTTGCGGTCTGCGCCCAAATGAGGGCAGGGAATTAAAACGTTCTGATTTCTGCTATGAAGACAGAACTTTGTTTATAAGAAAAAACAAATCCCACCGAGAGCGTCTGATCCCCGTTTCTGATGACGTGGCAGAAATGTGCCGCAATTACATGAATAAAAGTATGGAAATATATCCTGACACAGAGTATATGTTCCCGTCTCCGACAGGAAAACCATACCAGAAACGGTGGCTTGCGGATACGTTCCGCCGTTTATGGGATGCATCAAACCCAGAAAAACGCCATGTAAAGGTACGCGTATATCTTCTCCGTCATAGGTATGCAACGGCAGTGTATACAAAATGGCTTGATGAAGGGGCGGATCTCAACGCGCGCCTTCCCTATCTGAGCGCATATATGGGGCATGCAGGATTTGAAGACACTGCTTACTACATCCATTTGCTGCCGGAACGGCTTCTTTCATCTGCACAGATAGATTGGGAGAAGTTGAATTCCTTGATACCGGAGGTGGAAGATGGAGCATAACGCGCTTTTCTTTTATCGCACGGTCAGGGATTTCCTTTCCGTATATCTACCGAAACAGCGGGGGGCAAGCCCAAACACGGTGAAATCTTACCGTGAAGCACTGAACCTGTTGGTCGAGTATATCCGGAATACAGAAGATAAAGCGTTGGAAGCTGTCAGTTTCCAGTGCCTTTCAGTTGAATCCATAAGTGCTTTTCTCCAATGGTTGGAAACAGAGAGAAACTGCGGCGTAACCACCAGAAATCAGCGTATGAGTGCCGTAAAATCTTTTCTGAAATATGCAGCGGGAAAAGATAAATCCCTGATGGCGTTATATCTGGACACAGACGCCATCCCAAAAAAGAAAGATACAAAGGTGCATAAAATAGAATTTTTCAGCGAATCAGCCCTGGAAACCATCCTTGCCCAGCCGGATAAAAGAAAGAAGAACGGGCAGCGGGATCTGTTTTTCCTGATCCTTATGTATGATACCGGGGCACGGGCACAGGAAATCCTCGATTTGCAAGTCGGAGATATGAAGGTGGACGAAAGCAACCCGTATGTCATTATAACCGGTAAGGGAGGCAAGACAAGACTTGTTCCCATCATGGAGAAGACTTGCAGACACTTTGAAGCATACAGGAGGAGGTTCCACCCATCAGGAAATCTGGATGAATATCTTTTTTATGTAGACCGAAAAGGGGCACGGACGAAAATGTCTATTGATAATGTGGAGAAATTTGTTGCACGCTATGGAAGAAAAGCATATGAACAGTCACATGAAGTACCGGAACATTTATATCCCCATATGTGGCGCCATTCGCGTTCCATGCACCTTTATCGGAACGGAATGCCGCTTCCGCTGGTAGCGGAATGGCTTGGTCATACAAGGATGGATACAACTAGAAAGTTCTATGCCAATGCTGATACAACAATGAAAAAAGAGGCCATTAACAAAGCAACATCCGATATAAATCCGTTATATTCAAATGAATACGACATTGAATGGGAAGATGACGAAGAGCTTTTGAAGCGGCTCTACTGCTTAAAGTGAGACAATAATTATCCCGACTTTTTGATATAGATTCCTCATAAATGTGACTTTGGACCGAATATGTCAGAATAATGAAAAAGTCGGGATAAGTGGTGTTATTCCGAATTCGGAATAACGGAACCGTACGTGATAGTCTCCCATCATACGGCTCTTGTCGTCTTTACATTGGCATATAGCCTGCTTGCCATTGATAGAACATTTTAGGGTTTGATAAAGCTATTCGATTTAGCAGAATTTGCGATTTCCGATAGCTTCGGTTTACCTTTTTACGGTTTTTCCTTATCCATCTGACAAGCTTCTGATTCACATAATTTATCCCCTTTTGATAGGCTTCACTCGATGTAAATTCGCAGAAATAGTTCATCCATCCTCTGATAATCGGATTTAATACCTGTGACAGTAATACGATATCCGTCGTTGCTGTCCTTTTTATCATGGTTCTGATTTTCTCCCGGAAGGAACGGGCAGCTTCTGTACTGACCGCTGGTGTGTATCCCATAAAGTATTTACCACCTCCGCTCTTTACTAGTCTCGGTCGAAAACAGTATCCCAGAAAAACAAAAGACGTTTCTACCCCGTCCGGAACAGGCTCATTGTCTCTTCCGCAAAAAACTATCTTGCTTTTCTCCGGATGTATCTCTAACCCCGTCCGCAACATCTGTTCTTTCAGCATATCTAAAACAAACTCCGCCTGTTTTCTACTCACACAATGGGAATGCCGAGTTTTCGTATCCCTCCGTCCGGCTTCGAGATTTCCACCCGTCTGACAGGAGACGGGGTATATTTCCCCTTTCGGATTCTCTCTGTCAGTTCACGGTTATGTTCCTTCAGCCATAGCAGTGCCGCTTCGATGGTCATTCCGTCGATTCCCGGCGCTCCTTTGTTTGCCTTCACTCTTTTGTAAGCCCTGTTTAGATTATCCTTATCCAGTATCTTACCTAAGGTATCTGGCTCTGCACTGTCCCTTTCCTTCCATATCCGGTTGAATGAGCGGTGCGCTCTCACATACCCTTTACGTTCCGCGCTATCTCTTTGTGAGCAGCTTTCTCTGTTTTCTGTACCCATCTGCCCAT
>CALWLN010000046.1 GCA_944381535.1 uncultured Lachnospiraceae bacterium | reverse complement strand
TTGGTAATCTGCAATTATGAGGATACACCCAAGACCGTATACGCAAAATTGGAAGCAGGCGAATTGAAGCGTTATCGTACCGTGGATGAGGATGTATGGCACTCCGTAGGAGAGGGAATCCTCATTCCTTCCCGTTCCGCAGTGCTGGTGCTGTAAAATGCGAGTACTGTAAAGTGCTGGCACGGCAGAATGCTTGTGCCGAAAATTTTGGCAAATCTTTAAGCAGGAGGTTTTTATGAAAATTTTAATGTTGGATCTGGACACCCTCAGACCGGATCATCTGGGGTGCTATGGCTATAGCCGCAATACATCTCCGTTTATTGATGGGATTGCGGCGGACAGTATGCGTTTTGATAATTATTACTGCTCGGACGCTCCCTGCCTTCCCTCCAGGGCAGCCCTGGTGACCGGAATGTTCGGAATTCACAACGGGGTTGTAAATCATGGAGATACTACGGCGGATCTGCGTGTTTTCGGGGAAGGACGCGAGTTTAAAAATCAGCTTCTGACGGACGGTCTGTTTTACCAGTTCCGTCATGCGGGTATGCACACCGCAACCGTCAGCAGCTTTGCGGAGCGCCATTCCGCCTATTGGTTCAATGCGGGCTTTCATGAAGTGATCAACTGCGGCCAGTGTGGAGATGAACGGGCGGAGGATGTGGTGCCGCTGGCGTTGAAATGGCTGGAAGACAATCAGGATCTGGATAACTGGTTCTTGCATGTGAATCTTTGGGATCCCCACACGCCATACCGGGCTCCCCTGGAAATGGGAAATCCTTTTGCGGATGTTCCGCTTCCGGAATGGCTGACACCGGAGGTGTTTGGAGAACACAAGAAACATGTGGGACCTCATAGCCTGAATGAGCTTGAAATGTACTGGGATGAAGCGCCCAAGGAGTATCCCCGCCAGAGAGGCAGGGCGGACACATTAGAGGAGTGGAAGGAGGTCATAGACAATTATGACTGTGGTATCCTTTATATGGATGCGCAGATTGGCAGAATTTTGTCCTGGCTGAAGGAAAAAGGCATCTATGAGGATATGGCTATTATTCTGACCTCGGACCACGGGGAAAATATGGGGGAACTGGGTATCTATTCGGAACACGCCACGGCAGACGCAGCCACCACCCGCATTCCCATGTTGATAAAATGGCCGGGAATGCGGACGGGTGTTGACAGCGGCTTCCATTATAGTTTGGATCTGCTTCCCACGATTGCGGAGCTTTTACAGCTTCCGGCCAGCCCCCTCTGGGATGGGCGCAGCTACCTTGGCACGTTACAGGATGGAATTGATACTGGCCGGAAATACCTGGTGGTGTCCCAATGCGCCCATGTGTGCCAGCGTTCCGTGCGTTTTGAGCATTATATCTATATTCGCACATACCATGATGGCTATCATCTTTTTCCACGGGAGCTGCTGTTTGATTTGGAGCAGGATGACCATGAGCAGCACAACCTGGCTCCGGAAAGGCCGGATTTATGCGGCAAAGCCTGCCGCTACCTGACGGACTGGCTGCAGGATATGATGATGAGCACCCGCTGTGATGTTGACCCTCTGTGGACGGTACTACGGGAGGGCGGGCCTTACCATGCCAAAGGGTCCCTGCCTTATTACTGCCGGCGTCTGGAGGAGACCGGTCGCGCGGAGGGGGCAAGAGAACTGCGAAGAAGGCATCCGGAAGAATTTCCGGGAGAGATGTAGGAGGGCGGAAAGGTGAATGGAAGAGAGAGATTGATGGCCGTATTAACAGGAAAGGAACCGGACAGAATTCCGTTTGCTCCATTGATTGGTCCCTATTATCTGGATTCCCTTGTGAATCAGGGGATTACCCTGGAAGATATCGCTCCCTCATCGAAAGCCTGTACCCCTGCCTTGAGAGAGAACGAAAATCTGTGGAGAATAGAGATTCACCGCTATATCGGCTCGGATTGTCTGACACGCCACTGCAGCGCCTATGAGGTGATGTATGAGAACTGTGAGAAAATTCTGGAGCAGAGAGGGAATGTGGTTTACAGCGGCTATAAGACGCCTATCGGAACCATCACTCTGGAAACAGTATTCCCGACGGAAACCAATATTGGGAATATGGGCTATACCAGAAAACGGTTGGTAGAGACGCCGCAGGATATGAAAATCTTAAAATATGTAATGGATCACGCCAGAATTTTACCGGATTATCAGCCTTTCCGGGAATTGGATGCCTATATCGGAGAGGATGGGCTTGTGACGGTGTCTACGCCTGTAACCCCCATACAAGGACTTTTACAGACGGATATGGGAGTGGAGGAGTTTACCTATAGTCTCATGGATTATGAGGAAGAAATGGAGGAACTGATGGAGTCTATTCATCGCTTTAACCGCAGGGTTTATGAGGTTTGCGCAGACTCTCCGGCGCAGGTGTTTATTGCCTACGAGGATACCTCCACTACGGTCTTAAGTCCCGCATGGTACGAGAAATACTGTATGAGGCAGATTGACGAGTACGCTGATATTCTGCACAAAAAAGGAAAATTGTTTATCACGCACATGTGCGGAAAGCTGGCGAACCTCACCGGTTACCTTGCGGCGGGAAGGCAGGACGGCATTGATTCTGTCTGCCCTCCCACCACAGGAGATCTGGAGCCAGGCAAGGCTCTGGAGGAAGTAGGAAAAATCATTATCGGAGGGTTGGAGCCCCCGGCACTGGTTCGTATGAACGCAAAGCAGGCGCGGGAGTACGCTTTGGAGAAGCTGCGCCAGGTGGGAAGCGGCAAAGGGTTCATTTTAAGTACCGGTGATACCACGGCGGCGGATACTCCTATCGAAAATCTCACCGCCATTGCGGAACTTGTAAAAGAGAAGGGTGCATACCCGCTGAATCTGTAAGCGGATGGGAAATAAAAATCCGGGTTGCGCAGTCCTCTCCCATATCCGGGGGGAGGGCTGTTTTGTATGGCGATTCCCACAAAGAACAAGGCTGATTTTTGTACATTATGTCGAAACTGATTTTTAACTATAGCTAAACACATTTATCTATTGATTTTTCGCAAAAAATAGTGTAGTTTTATGTTATGTATCAACAATTTCATATATCGAATTTATATATGCTCATAATAGGTTGAGCGTTTCTACCAACTACCGTAATAGTTGACTATAAATTCCCGGAACTGCGGCTGGGGATGGAATCTGCTATTAAGGTGTTTTTTATTCTACAGGGAATTTTCCGAACTTCCCTGAATAAAAAGTTTCCGGGAACTCATATGATATTGTAAAGAAACCAGGGACAAAAGTCATGTATGAGCATGACTTTAGGACCCGCAAAAACAGGATAGCAAGGAAGCACCCTTCGGGTGTACCTGTATGTCCAAAAACAAGGAAAGGATTGTGAGACGATGGTTGTTGGGAAAAGCGTTGCCCGTGTGGATGCCTACGATAAGGTGACCGGGAGGGCAAAATTTACAGATGATCTGGTCATGCCGGGATGTCTGGTGGCCAGGATTTATCATGCCGAAATCGGGCATGGAAGAGTGACGTCCATTGACACCAGCGAGGCGGAGGCCATGGAGGGAGTGGTGAAGGTGGTAACCTTTCGGGATGTGCCCACGGTGCCCTATCCCACGCCGGGTCATCCCTGGTCTGTGGAGACCGCCCACCAGGACGTGTGCGACCGTCTGCTTCTGACGGAGCATGTCCGTTATTACGGCGATGATATTGCGGCGGTGGTGGCGGAGGATGAGGTGACGGCTGCCCGGGCAATCCGGGCCATCAAGGTGGAATACGAGGAGTATCCCGTATGCGCCAACCCCAAAGAAGCCATGAAAGGGACTGAACCGCCCATTCATGACATCCGGCCCGACAATATTCTGGCCAAAAGTGAATATGAGCTGGGACAGGTGGAGGAAGCTTTAAAGGGCGCGGACCTTGTGATGGAGGAACGCTATGAGACTCAGATGGTACAGCACTGTCATATTGAGACGCCCATTTCTTATGCTTACATGGAAAAGGGCAGGATCGTGGTGACCTCCTCCACCCAGATCCCCCATATTGTCCGCCGGGTCATCGGCCAGGCCCTCGGGATTCCCTGGGGCAGGGTGCGGGTGATCAAGCCCTATATCGGCGGAGGCTTCGGCAACAAGCAGGAGGTGCTGTATGAGCCCCTCAACGCCTTTCTGACTACCCAGGTAGGGGGACGGCCGGTGAAGCTGGAGGTCTCCCGGGAGGAAACCTTTTTGAATACCAGAACCCGCCATGCCATCTCCTTTGATTTGAAAATGGGTGTGACGAAGGACGGAACCATTGTGGCCAAGGACATGACAGCTATTTCCAACCAGGGGGCCTACGCCTCCCACGGACACTCCATTGTGGCCAACAGCGCTACCGCCTGGCGGCACCTGTACCGCTGCGAAAATGTGAGGGCAAAAGCCTTTACCGTGTACACTAACACGCCGGTGGGCGGCGCCATGCGGGGCTACGGAATCCCCCAGGTGGCATTTGCCACCGAGTCCCTGATGGACGATACGGCGGCAAAGCTTGGGATGGATCCCTATGAGTTCCGCCTGAAGAATATTGAGGACGGCTATTTTCAGGATCCCTACATGCCCGTCATTGCGGCCAACAGCAACGGGTTAAAGGAATGCATGGAGCGGGGAGCCGAATACATACACTGGAAAGAAAAAAGGCAGGCTTACGCCAACCAGACGGGAAATATCCGCCGGGGCGTAGGTATGTCCGTGTTCAGCTATAAGACGGGCGTATGGCCCATCTCTCTGGAAATTGCCGGAGCCCGCATGAGCTTAAACCAGGATGGCAGTATTCAGCTTCAGGTGGGGGCCACCGAGATCGGCCAGGGAGCCGATACGGTATTTACCCAGATGACTGCGGAGACCCTGGGGGTCTCCATGGAAAATGTAAATCTCACCTCCACCCAGGATACGGACGTCACCCCCTTTGACACGGGGGCTTACGCCTCCCGCCAGACCTATGTCACCGGAACGGCGGTGAAGGAATGTGCGGGACAGCTGAAGGAGCGCATTCTGGAGTACGCCAGGACCCATCTTCTGGACAATACGGAGGAAGAGCTGGATATTGTGGAGAACTGGGTGGTAAATGAGGCCGGGGAACAGCTGGTGTCCCTGTGTGATGTGGGCATGGAAAGCTACTACAGTCTTACAGATTCCTCCGTTCTTACCTCCGAGGTGTCCCGGCAGGTAAAGAAGAACGGCATCGCCTTCGGCGCCTGCTTTGCGGAGATCGAGGTAGATATGGCTCTGGGCAAAATAAAAGTCCTTAATATCATCAATGTCCACGACAGCGGAAAGATCATCAATCCCCAGCTTGCCACCATGCAGGTCCACGGCGGCATGTCCATGGGCTTAGGATACGGCCTGTCGGAGCAGATGCTCATCGACGAAAAGACCGGAAAGCTATTGAACGGAACTCTGCTTGACTACAAGCTGCCCACCATGATGGACGCGCCGGACCTGGCGGT
>CALWLN010000045.1 GCA_944381535.1 uncultured Lachnospiraceae bacterium | reverse complement strand
TCTAAAACACCTCAAATCCGCTCATTTTTCTTCGAAAAATGGCTACTTTTCGGTGTTTTGCGCGCCCCAAGGTCATACTTGCCTGCGCAAGCGCAGCCCGCATGACCTTTTGACGCTTGTATCATATAAATACATATTCCTCCAGTCCAAAGGTAATCCGATCCCGGGGCGACAACTTCACCTTCTGCCGGTATTCCAATAATTCTCCGTTTAAGAAGGTTCCATTGGTAGAATTCATATCCTCCAGATAGTACTCCCCCTCTACCTGCTCGATACGGGCATGAATCCGGCTGACGCTTTTGCCGGGAATACATAGGTCCGCCTCCTTTTTCCCAATAAGAACCACCGGCAGACCGATTCGGATATCCGGCCGGTTTTCTTCCCCCTGATACCGCAAAATTCCCTGAACGGGCTGATTCAGCGCAAGCACCTCCGTTTGGCCCACTTCCTGAATCTCCTGGGCGGGCTGCCTGTACAGCTCCGCCGGCGGCTCCATGCTGCTGCTTTCCTCCGACTTCGCAGTGCTTCTTCCCGGCAGATTTTTTCGGAGATTCCGCAATTTGCCGCGTATGCCTTTCCCCGTCTCCTGCGCACCGGAAAGCCCATCCATTCCAGACAGCCCATCCATTCCGGACAATACATCCACACCAGACAGCCCATCCATTCCAGACAATACATCCACACCAGACAGCCCATCCATTCCGGATAGCCCATCCACACCGGAAAACGCGTCCACACCGGATGTTTCCTTCTCACCGCCAGCCGGCCCTTCCGCGCTGTCATTTTCCGTCAGGACCTTCCCCAGCATGTCTCCGAAGGCCTCCTCCCGACTTAAGGACTGCTGATACATCTCATAAGCCATGGCTGACGCCAGTTTATCACTGTGATCCAGCCGACGCAGCAGTTGCTCCATCAGCTCCTGAAAGGACTGCCGGAGATCGCCTTTCAGACCAGGCAGATAGACGAACTCCATGGTCTTATGGGAAAAATCCAGATACAAATACTCCTGCCTCAGCAAAATATGCCGCTCTTCCAGAAGATACGCCGAACACTCCTTTAAAACCGCGTCCATAGACCGGAACAGCAGCTTCAAGAGTTCGCTGTCCACCTGCTTTCGCTCCAGATAATCAGACAGCGCATGTTTCCCGGTAATGTTATACCAGAACCGCGCCACTCCATCCGCAATCTCCGTCTCCATAGGCAAAAGTCCCGGAATCCGGTTGTAGGACAATACCAAAAGTTCATAGGTCTCATCCGGTTCGGTATCGCCCCTCACGATCATATAACTTTGATCAAAATGCCGTCTATAGCTTACTTCCACATGCTTCTCCTCCTACGGCAGTAATTCCTTCACAAAAAACAGTTTTCGGAAGGTGTCTGCCAGACCCTCAATGTTCATTCTGTCTATCAGTGCCGTGTCCAGGGTTTCCTGGTAAAGTCCGATGGCCGTTTTTAAAATCCATAAAATGACCAGCAGTATGAGACTGATAACAAACACTGCCTCTACCGTTATGCTTCCTTTCTTCATCACGTTTTCCCTCTCAACACCTTTACGCTGTCAACACACTTCTCGTTGGCTCCGATCTCGCAGGCTGCTTTACCTACCCGCCAGCAGTTCTGTCAGAACCATGGTCATATATCCCAGAAACAAAAAGGGGATAAAGGGTATCTCCCGGTACTTTTTTCGCTTTCCAAATACCAGTATCCCCAGGGAAAACACTGCGGCATAGAAAAGACCCGTAAACAACAGCTCCACGTTGGCGGCTCCTCCGAGAAAAACGCCGGAAACCACCAGCAGCATACCGTCTCCCATGCCAATGCTGCCCCGGGTAAAGACGCTTAAGCCCATCATGGCCAGCCCCACCGCCATGCCCAGCAGTATGCTCACCACCGAAAGATTCTGTAAAAACAGGTGCAGCCCCATGCCCGCTATGGCAAACAACGGCAGATACCGGGCCGAAATGGTCTTCTTCCGCAAATCCTCCACCCCATACAGAGCCAGCATCCCCAATAAAATTCCACGCTCCATCATTCTCCTCCACACCGGCTGCAGGCCCCCCGGCCTCCCGCCTCCGAAATTCTTACAAGATACACTGTCCGCTTCAGTCCGCTGCAGGAAAGGCTGGTGTGATATCTCCTGCCCTCCTCCGTAACATAGCAGTAAGAATACAGCCCCGGCTCTTCCCCGCAGAGCAGGCAGGCGGTATACCCGGCTGTCCGGGCTTCCGCTCTCCCCATCCGCTGTGTGGTCAGACGAAGATAGGTACACTCCATGGTGGTATGATATACCTCTCCATCCGGCGTTATATAAACCAGTCGTTCCTCCGTATTCTCAAGAGTGTCCCCCTCCCTGTGATACCCGGTCCACTTTTTCATATGAACCCTCTGGGCAATGGGAATCTGTCCGACACCAAACAAAGACACCGGCAGTTTTACCCGGTACTGAATCCGTACATCCACATATTCTCCCTCCAGACTCGTTCCGTCAAAGCCAATGCCAAGGCGTCCTCCCACCAGAAAGGAATCCGTAAAATCCTCCTTTAAAAGTTCCTTTTGAAAATAGCCCACTGCCTTTACCACCGCTTCTTCCTCCTGTGAAGCCGTCAGAGACAGCTGGCTCCCGGTCTGTGCCAGTGCCTGGGACGTCAAGTGGGTTACCTGCAGCACCCGGAAAAAACTCAGCACCGTCACCAGCACAAACAGAAACAGCGGAAACACCAGGGCCGCCTCCACCGTCAGACTGGCAGCCGTGCCGGCGCTCCGGGATACCTCTGCGTTCCATCCGGCAGAGGGAAGGGCGCTTTGAGGTACCTCTTGGTTTGTGGTTGTGGTATATGGAACTTTTTCGATATTTTGGCTTTCTTTGTGGATAAGAGAGTTTTTTTTATTTTTTTCAAGAGGCACCGCAAAACGCCCTCCTTTCTGCCGTTCCTGTGATAAGTTGATCGTTTCTTATAAACAGATCCTGTCCTATTCTGAGGCCCTGTAGGTTATAAGCAGGGCAGGACTTATCCTAATCCGAAGCCCCGTAAGTCATATCTGCCGGCACCGGAAAGGTAAAGGAATCCCACCCCTGCGCGGCCAGCAGGTTAAAATTCCAAAACAGCGGCTCCGCCTCATAGGTGAAGCTGCCCTCTACAGCCTGCACCATGTTATCCATTCGGATTTGCTGATTTTTTTCTATCAGATCCATGCACCGGTAATTGATGGTCTGATCCGACAGCAGGAACAGGAGAATCTGCAGATACTGGGTGTAGGTAAGTCCCTCCCCGTCGTCATCCGCCTTCGCCTCACTCTCCACAGTCTTCCTGCAGTCCGTCAGGTCACTGGCCCACTGGTCTGTCCGCTTCAAAAGCGGAATCCGCTTTCCCTCCAGCAGAGTGCGGATATCCAGCACACTCTCCACAAAGGCCCAGGCCAGCAGCACGCCGATTTGAACCGCCGTTATCAGAGGCACGATCCCGGTGAAGCCCACCGTGGCCGTGGCAATACTGAGCGCCAGGCTCCTTTTCCCCTGGTCCTGCATAATGGTGAGAAAGTTCATTACCTCCCGGATTCCCAACAGCTCATACACCACCTTCTCCAGGTTCTGGCTGTCATCCTTGCCGCCGGCCAGCAGGTATTCCATCTCGTAGTCCAGCGCCTTCTCCTTCGCACCTTTTTCCCCGCTCTCCACGAAATTGGAAAAATAATTCTGAATGTAATACTGGAGCCAGAGCCGGTCCAACAAGCCTGTTTCTGTCTGCGCAGACCAATTTCCCTGGTTTAGCATGCGGTTCTCGAGAAAATCCCCGCCCGCAACAGCTTTTCCGGAAATCTGCGAGGGGTCCGGCACTACCAGCCCTAACACGGTGGAACTTTTCAGTTCCTTCACATATTCCATGGGATTTTCGAGTTCCGTCTCTCCTGCCCCGGCGCTGTCTCCGGACGGCACATCCACCTCTCCTGCTCCAGCGCTGTCTCCGGACGGCGCATCCACCTCTCCTGCCCCGGCGCTGTCCCCGGACGGCCCCTGGGTATCTCCTTCATTCTGGCCTGCGCTGTCTGCCCCTTCCTCCTGCTGTCTTTTGATTTCCGCTGCCTCGTCCATGGCCTCCCAGGCCTGCTCCCACTGGTCCTCCTTCTGCTCTGTCTGTTCTTCCACCTCGCTGCTCTTCTCCTTCAGCTGCAGAAGCTCCTCCAAAACATTGGTAGCCGCCTCCAGCTGCATTTGCAGTGCCACCTGGCTCTGGAACACCTGACCGCCGTTATCCGTCGCCAGTTGATAGTGGGCAATCTCGATATTCCCAAGGGAAAGGCCCACCAACTCCCAGCCCTTTTCTCCCAGGTCCTCCCCCCGGTAGGAGAGGTTCTGCCGAACCTCCTCCATAGCCCGGGAGAGAAGCTTGTTCATGGAAAACTCCCCTTCCTGCCAGCTTCCGTCCAGAAACAGCAGATGGTAGTTCTCCCACAAGCCCTCCTGGTAATTGCCAAACAGGGACTGCATACACTGCTCCGTGACCGTCTGGGCCCGGCTTCGTAAGCAGTAAACCCGGGCCCCCTCCAGCAGCGAAAAGAGAAAGGACAATACCAATACCAACACCAGCGACAGAAATACGGTCACGCTTCCTTTTCTCAATAAATTTTCCCCGCTTCTTTGTCGATACTCCTGAAAATATTCTGCACCAGGGCGGTAATCCGGTCCTTGAAAATAGCCACCAGAGCGATGAGCACCACCAGTATCAAAATCACTTCCACCACGCCGATTCCGTCCTCTTCCTGTAAAAATAATTTCAGTTGTTCCATCATAACGATCTCCTCCTACTGTTGTTTGTTTTTCCTATTATTTAACGTCTACCCCATACTTCGTTCTATACCCCCATAGACAGCATAGCCGGCACCAGCAATATGGCAAATACCAGAAGCAGCATCAGCCCCATGGGAAGCAGCAGCTTCGTTCCCGCTTCCTCTCCCAGCTGCCTGGCATGGGCCTTTCGCTGTTCAAAAGCTTCCTCCGCCTCCATATCCAACAGCTGCTGCATGCCCCGGGTTCCCTTTCTCACATTCTGGGTCAGCAGCGAGGCAATTTTCCGGTATTGGGGCTTATCGCACCGCCGTCCAAAATTTTCATAGGCTGCAAGCTCCCCCAGCCCGTCCTGCATTTCATGCCAGGTTTTCAGCATTTCCTCATACCCCGGTCTAAAATAAATTTTCCCGGACTGTCTCTGGTCCCGATATTCCAGCGCCAGCTTGGCCCAGGCCGCCGGCACGGTCATACCCGCCCCCGTAAGCAGGGAAAGCTGACTGACAATATCCGGATAATCCAACAAAAGCTGGCTGTCCCGGGCTTTCCTTTGCCGGTCCTGTTTCTCTCTTCCATACACATGCAAAGCTACCATCAGAACCATTCCCAACACCAGCACCTTGAGATGGGTATTCTCCCGGGGCAGGGACCACCGCAGGGAAACCCCTCCGGCTGACCCGGGCAGTGTCAGGGTGCTCTGGCCGCTGCTCTCGTTTTCCTTTGCAATCTGATTCTCCACCTCCTTAAGCACCGTCTCCTCCATAGTGAGCATCGGCGGTATAAGCCGCAGATAAAATTCATGCACCGCTTCATAGTCCTGGCAGCTAAGCCTGGCAGTGGCCTTTACCAGCGCCGTGTCCTCCGTGAGATTCTCCCAGAAAACTTCCCCCTCCGGGCTTATCAGCTCATAAGGGTCGAAGGTAATTTCCACCTCTACCGCTCCGTCTGCCAACAGAGCCGGCACTTGGAGATTTTGGGAAATTTCATCCGGCGAGGGATTTTGCCCCAGAATCTCCTGCTCCAATTCCTCCTTCGCCCTGGCAAACAATCGTTCCGCTTCCTGTGCCGTCACCTTCTGCTCCTCTACCGTCACTCCATAGCTATATTCCTGTCCAATATCATCGGCCTCCAGCTGAAGCTGTACCTCCTTTGCCCCTTGACCTGCCGGATTTCGTTCCAGGCTTCTCAGACTCTCCTGGCCAGTTCCTCCCGTCATGTCCAGGGCCACGGTCAGAAGGCATAAGGCTCCGGTGGCTGCCCCGATCAGCAGATACTTTTTATATTTCCACTCACCATAGTTCTTCTTCACATAGCAATAACCACCCAGACTCAAAAGCATCAGCAGACCATATCCAATCACCGCCGCCATCTTTTCCTCTCCTTCCTGTAACCGTCTTCCACACAGCTTTGTCCTCTCCCGCTGGGGCCATATCGTCCACAGCCGCCAGAATCCTCTACAATCCACAGCTGCCATCAGATCAGATGCGGATATCCACAATCTTCCCTGACAACAAATAGGCCCCGCCGTATACCAGCAGGCACAGGCTCATGATCAGCCTGCCCGGAACACCGCTGTACATCACCTGCAGAAATCCCGGGGAGGTCAGATCCACAAAAAACAGGATTCCCATGGGTATCACATTCATAATCCTCTGTTCCAGCCGCCTGGCCGCCACCATGGTCTGTAATTCCCGCTCCAGTTCGATTTTGTCCCCAATCCTCTGGGAAGTCTCCCGCAGCACCCGGGCAAAATCGCTGCCGTTTCGCTTGGCAAATCCGAAGACCTGTCCGAAACGGACGATTTCCTCCACGCCGCTTCTGTCCGCAAGATCCGCAAGCAGGGCTTCCACCGGAATGTTCAGCCTTATCTGCTGATTGATGACCCGAAGCTCCCGGCACATCTCCGCCTTCTGCCCCAGCAGGCGCGTAAGCTCCTTCTCCGCCTCCAAAAAGGCATTTTCCACAGAATAACCGGAATAGAGGGAAGCCGTTACAACCCGGATACACTCCTTGAACTGCTCCCGGAGGCGCTGCTGCTGCTTTTTGATTTCCGTCCGTTTTCTCCCCCAATAGAGAAAGGGCCACACCCCCACAAAAGCAAGCATCCCCCAGGGACTCCGGTAAAACAGCCAGGAAATTAACAGGGAGAGCAGCAATGCCTGGGCCGTACACAAGAGAATGTCCGCCGACCTCCTGTGGTAGCGGCGATAATCTCTGGCCGCCGCTTTCCCCTTTTCCCCGGACACGCTGTTCCGGACGCCTGCCGGATTTTTCTTCCGGCCAACCACCATCACTCCGCCCCGACCGCCTGCCGGATTTTTCTTCCGGCCAACCGCCATCACTCCGCCCCGGCTGGCTGCCGGATTATCCTTTCGCCGAGCTCCCATCACTCCATGCCGGCTGCCGACAACTTCTCCCGGTTCCGTAGTTCTCCTTCCTTTACCCAGCATCCTGTCACCTCCCCACCGTCTCCCGCTGTCTCCCGGAACCGGTACAGCGGGTTCAGACAAATCTGATGATCCTCATACCCCGTCACCTCCATAATGTCCAGCATCCTCCGGCTCTTATCCCGAAGCCGCCCCAGGTGCACCAGTATATCAATCCCCGCGGCAATCTGGGCCTGCACCGCCTCCAGCGGCAACTCCATCCCCATCAGCACCATGGTCTCGATCCGCTTCAACATGTCCCGGCAGCTGTTGGCATGGCCGGTGCTTAGGGACCCGTCGTGGCCGGTGTTCATGGCCTGCAACATATCCAGGGCTTCCCCGCCCCGGATTTCGCCAACCACAATTCTGTCCGGCCGCATGCGAAGGGCCGTTCGAATCAAATCCCGAATCGTAATCTCCCGCCCCGCCTCCATGTTGGCGTTCCGTGTCTCCAGGCGCACCAGATTGGGTACATTCTGAATCTTTAGCTCCGCCGAATCCTCAATGGTGATGATCCTCTCCTCCGAAGGGATATAGGCAGACAGGGCATTTAAGAAGGTGGTCTTGCCCGACCCGGTTCCCCCGGAAATGAAAATATTATATCTGGCCTTCACCAGCTTCTTCAGAAATTCCGCCGCCTCCCGGCTGATGGAGCCAAAGCCGATCATATCCTCCATGGTAAGGGGCTCCCTGGAAAATTTCCGGATAGAGATACAGGACCCGTCAATGGCGATGGGATGAAGCACGATATTCACCCGTGAGCCGTCGGGCAGGCGGGTATCCACAATGGGCGAATACTCGTTGACCACCCGGTTATTGGTTCCCACCACCTGCTGGATCACATCCTCCAGCTTCTCCCGGCTCCGAAAACACTTCTCCCACAGGTGGATGCGCCCCTTCTTCTCATAGAAAATCTTCCCGGCCCCGTTGACCATGATCTCCGTGATCTCATCATCCTCCAGAAGCTCCTGGAGAATATCCAGCCGCCGCAGGGAATAAAAGACCTCCCGCCTGAGACTACGCCGTTCCTCCACCGACAATACCTTCTCCCTAGCCCGCAGACAGACCGCCTCATCAATGATAGTTAAAATCTCCTCATCCGGTATTTCCCTGGAAATATCCAGCCGTTCCATCACATAATTTTTAACCTGCTCCATGCTTCATACACCGGACGCTCCTGGCCCGGTCCCCCAATGCTCCGTACAGCCACTGGCGCGGCACCGGCTCCTGCTCCAGCAGTCGCTCCTCCGCCCTGGAGAAGGACACATACTCGATCCGCCCGGCCAGCTGCTCCATTCCGCTCTTTACAATGCCCGCCTCAAACTGCATGCGCTGTCCCCTGGCCATGGCCCCCTGGTCCACCACGCCGTAAACGGTGCCGCACTGCTCCAGCAGGTGAAAAAAGCCTGGAACCATAATGCCAAAGTCCAGAAAGATCACATCATACTCCGTCTTTTCCACCAGCAGGGCCAGCAGCGCCTGGTAATCCTCCGCTCTGGTCTGACACAGAAGCTGGGCGTCGGCCATGGGCGGTATGTAATCCACCCGGTTGACGCTGTGAAGCACACTCTCCAGAAGCCCCTGCACCTGGTTCCCATAGTCGGATATCAGATACAGCAGATCCGCCAGGTCCCGGTGATACTCCTCCTGGAACCATTCTCCGAAGCCGGCCCATTCTCCCAGATTCACATACAGCACTCGCTTCTCCAGCGCCAGCATCTGGGCCATGGTCAGCGCAAAGGGCGTCTGCAGCCGGCAATGGGTGGGAGAATACAGGCCGATGATCTCCTTCTCCCTCCGGCTGACGGAAGTATCCACCCTGCCAAGCTTCAGATAACATTCAAACATGCACCGAAGGATCTCCTCCCCGGACTGGTACTTGAAAATGGACGGTTCCCGTTCTCTCGGCCAGTCCGGCGCCTCCGCCAGATAGATATACAGTCCCTCCTCCTGTTCCTTTGCCACCACCTTCTCAAAGCCTGTCCCCAATAATACCAGGTCAAAGGGCTGCTCCCTGCGCCTCTCCCGGAACACCTGCCGCTCGGAGAAGGTGTACACCTTAAGCTGACCGCCGCGCCTGTGCATGATATACTCTGCCAGCCGCTCCCTGTAAGCCTCCCGCTCCTCACAGAGGGCCACGGTCATTTTCCTCACACCGCCACCTCCATCGCAATATGTTTTCTCACATCATCACCCCCATTGTGATAAGAAATCCTGCCAAAATGGCTATCGAAAAATAAATGGTATTTTGTTTTCCATCCGACGGCTGGCGGTAGGCAAGAATCCGTCTCTCTCTGAGACACCGGCCCCCATACCGAAAGAAGTACCCAAGACGCGCGGCCAGATTTTTTTGATATAGCAGTTTTATAAGAGATAGAACAGCTCCAATCAAAAAGGACCACGCCATACAGCAGCATAGAATTTTCAAGTTCCAAATACTCCCAACCATGGAAAACAGTTTGATGTCGCCTGCGCCGAGCGCACGCATCAGAAATAAAAGAAATAATACGATAACCGGAAAGACTATCTGGATCACAGATAAGAATAGGCCCTTGATTCCAGACTCCCATATCTGAAAAAAGAAACCTGTCAAAATACCAAGGCCAATCAGCCGGTTTCTGATTCTGCCTGATGTCACATCCGTGGCCACCGCCGTCATCAACAACAACAGCGTCCACAGAACCTTTACTTCCCCAATTCATCACCTCGCTTTTGTAGTTTGGATTATAAAACAAGATTTGCCTCTTGTCTACCCCAATTTCAAAACTCGCCAATTTTCGTAAGTTTTCTACAAAATTTGATAGAATAAAATTCCGTAAAGAAGTGCAAACCCGCTAACTCCCAGGACCCCCACCGTCACAAAGCTCACGGGGTTCATGCCCACGCTCACGGAAATATTTTGCAGCGCCAGCATTTCGTTGCAGAAATAAATACTGATAAGCCCCACCACCGCCCGGGCCAGAAACTGAAATAACACTTTGGATTTTTGCTTGAGCGTGCCGATAGCAAGCACCAGCACACAGATTATTACGATTGCAGCCACACCATATCCCATCGCCGGCACCTGTATGTCTTTTTCTAAAATATATACGAAATTTTGCTTTATATACCTTTTTTTGTATAGAATGGAAAAATCTGATTATACTTAGTAAAAAGAGGTAATTCGTTACCGTGAAGGATGTGATGACTTTGATTCGTTTTTTGAAACGGCCCGCCGAACAAGAGCGGACCTACTCCTTACTTTTAGATGACATCAAGAGGACCAAAAGCGATCTGGAGCTTGCTTATTCCAATTTTGAAAATGTGGTGGACCCGGATCTGATCGACTGCTGTATCTATCAGGTCAACGCTGCGCAGCTGCGCTATAAATTCCTGCTGAGCCGGGTAAAACAAATCGAGGATTCCTGCGCCAGGAATCCTCTGGAATTGTCGAAGTCTTAAGCGGCCTCCTTTTCTTTCATCAAGGTTCTGAAGCAGCTTTCTCTCCCCGAAAGCCGGGCTCGCAGTCTGCTTCAGAACCTTTTCTGCCGCTGCAAAATTATTTCTTCAGATAGCCCACAAAGACGCTTCCCGCCGCCGCAAAATTATTTCTTCAGATAACCCACAAAGACGCTTCCCGCCGCCGCAAAGTAGTCCTCGCTGTCGTTTAATCCCATCCGGCTGGTATCATTGGTCTGTGGATAGTACAACACCACATTGAGAGCATCGTAGCCCACGATCAACAACGGCTCCCCGCCCTCTCCCAATGCCAGCACCGGGTTTCCCTGGTTGACATAATACAGAATTTCAGAGACCGTTAAGCCTGTAAGATTGAAAATATCTGCCTCTGGCATGGCCTCACCAAGTACCTCTGCGGGGCTCGCTCCGGCGGCCAGCCTGCCGCTTACATCAAAACTTAAGCCCTCCTTTTGAAGCAGAGCGGCCAGACAACGCTCCATGGAGCCGGTGACGCCGGACAAGGTTTCCGTACCAAGCAAAACCTCCCCAGCCACAGACATGGAAGAGTCCCTGCCCCGACGCCAGATATAGCGCTGGTTCTCCGCAATGACGGCTCCGGACCAGTCGTCCGCCGTCTTTATGGCCTCCGTCACCTCATCAGTGCTGTACACGATCCTGCCCCGGGCATACACATAGTACCTGTTTTCTATAGGGGCAGTCTCTAAGGTCACCACCAGCTTTTCCTCCGCCTGCACTTCCTTAGGCGTCAGTACCTGTGGAGTCTTCTCCGATAACTGCCTGCTTAAAGTCAATGTCACCTGGGTCTGCTTGGCCCCTTCCGAAAAGGTCTCCACCGTCACATTCCGCGCCGCCGCAATCTCCTGACTCTTGATGGTATCCGGCTCCACGGAAGTGTAGCTATCTCCCTGCTGCCATACCCGCTCCAGAACCACCGTGGAATCCTCCACGTAGGCATTCGTGATATAATAGCCGGTTCTTTCATACTCCTTCACCGTTTCCTGCTCCTGACTCATGATGACGATTTTATATATCAAATCCCCGGTGGAAGCTGAAGTGTCCGCTTCTCTTGAAATCCCATAGACAAAATCGCTCTCCACAAATCCCACCGGCAGAAGTCTCTCTCCTGCTGCCCCGGTGGTCTGCCATTGCTCCTCGCTCTCCAGATCCGTCACCGTCAGCACATTTTCCCTGCCCTCTTCCTGCCACGCAATATACCTTCCGTCCAGGGAGACGGAAAAGCTGCCCTCCGTAAGGCCGGATTTCAGGACCTCCGCTTCCCCCTCCGCCAGAGAGATCCGATATAAATCTTCTCCCGCAATCATATAAAAACAGTCGTCCCCACTGACATAAAACAATGTCCCCCAGGTCTCCTTCAGCATTTCATAAGCCTGGTCTGCCTGCACAAACAGCCTCTCTTCCACGGTATTTGCCGTCCTGTCATAGTGATACAGGCCAATGCCCACACGGCCCTCGTAGGTTCCCCGGTTCATATATCCGTACACCACAAAATCCACGCTGCCGGAATCATCCATCTTCACGATCCGAATGTCATAGTTTGGATTGTTGTTTCGGCTGTCCGTGCCCTCGATTCCCCGGAAACTGTAGATCAAGGAGAGCTGATTGGTATTGCTGTTGTAACTCCACAGGTCTCCCTCCTGGACAAAGCTTACGATGGTTCCATCTTTGTTTGCCAGATAATCGACCTCCGTATCACGAATCCCCAGAAGCAAGCCGTCCTCCGTCAGGTTGTCTCCGCTTCCCCGAAACAGCTCGTTCATGGTCCGCTCGTAATCCAATAGGTACATCCGCTCATTCTGAGCGCTGTAGCGCAGGCGGAAATATTCCTCCACATTATAGAATTCCGTCTCTCCATTTTCCCCCGTCGCCGCCATCATATAGTTTAAAACCACGGTATTGGAGGCGCTTCCGATGTCTTTCACGGAAGGAACCGGGTCTGCCAATACTTCCCCTTCAAAATCCCCCCAGGCCAGCTGGCTCATGCTGGAGTGAATCGTCACCTTCTGAAGGGTAGTATTGTCCCCCTCGCTGCTGGGTTCCATGTACGTGGAAAGGGAGGAAACATTTTCCGGCTGAAAGGTCGTCTCATGAAATTGCAAGGCGAATTCGATGGCCTCCCCCACATTCCAATCGGGCGCCTTGATGATTCTGGTGTAATAATGTATCTCCTCCCCGCCGCAGGTGAGGGTGATAATCAGCATATATTCCTGCTCTTCTTCCAGAAGATTCTGAATCTGGAACTGGGTGACGATCTCCCCGTCCTGTTGAGAGAATTCGCTGACCTGGGTATCCTCCAGCAACCGCTCCATATCCAGCGTGCGCACCTGATAGGAGATACTCTCCACATAACTGTCAAAGGCGTGAATGGTCACCGGAAGCACCAGCGTATCCGACAAGGGCGTGATGGTATCCCGGGTACTGGCCACGTCTATTTCATCCTTATAGCCGTAAAGTTCATTAATCTCCTTGTTTTCATAGCTCAAACTGACCACCGGAAGGGTGGATTCCGGCATTTCCGAAACCAGATTTACATTTTCCGTGTGGGTCAGCATGGAAAATCCAAACAGCGACGCCAAAAATACCACCGGCAGCACCACCGCTTTTATTATCGTCTTCTTATTCATTCCGCGTATCCTCTCCTTTCTGCTGCAGCACCGCCAGCGTCGGTGTCACATGCAAAAATTTCATCAGTTCCCCGCAGGCCGCCGGGTCGGGCGTCCCTTTGCCCTTCACCGCCCGTATCAAAATATTCTTGGGGGTGTGTTCCATATCAATAAACTCTAAAAGCTGCACCTCATAGCCCTTGCTTTCCAGAATCTGAGCCCGGATGGCGTCGGTAAAAAGAGCCGCCATTCGCTCCTTGATAATGCCGTACCGCAATGCCGGAGCCAGAATATCGTTCCGTATCTGGCCATTTAACTCATGCTGGCAGCAGGGCACCGACAAAATCACCTTAGCGCCCCAGCGGATGGCCTTGTCCAGAGCGTAGTCCGTGGCGGTATCACAGGCATGAAGGGTCACCACCATATCCACACCGGCGTCCTGCTGATAATCGGCAATATCGCCCACATAAAAACGCAGCCTGTCGTAGCCGTATTTCTCCGCCAGACCGTTGCAGCTTCTGATGACATCCTCCTTTAAATCCAGGCCGGTGATGCGGACCTGATAGTGCTTTAATTCCTTCAGATAATAATACATGGCGAAGGTCAGATAGGACTTGCCGCAGCCAAAATCCAGGATGGATATTTCCCTGTCCCTGGGGAGCTTTGGCAGAACGTCCTCAATAAATTCCAGGAAACGATTGATCTGGCGGAATTTATCGTAGCGGGCGTTTACGATCTTTCCCTCTTTCGTCTGAACCCCCAGATCCACCAGGAAATCCACCTTCCGATTCGGATCGAGAATGTACTTCTTCTTTCTATTATGAGATAAGTCGGCAGGTTTTACACCGGCTGCCGGCCCTTTTTCCTTTATGGTAATTTTTCCTTTTTTGCTGATAAGGACGTGGACCCCTCCGGCAGTTGAGGATAACTCCATCTGCCGATAGTCCTCCATCCACCGGGCGGCCTGTTCCACAGCCTCCTCCCGGGTCAGATTATGGTGGTAAACCTTATTGTCCCTATATTCACTGGCCTGATAGCGGATTTGTCCCTTCAATTCTATCGGCCGGATGTGAATTTTTCCGGCGACTTCCTTAGGTCTAGGGTTGCTTAGGATGACCTGCAGCAAATCGGGGGTTATATATTTTAAAAATATCTCTCGTAGTTCTTCCATCGCAGACTCCTTGTAACAGATTCTTTATGGACCATTATAACAAGAGTTTCGGAAATTGAACAGAGTATTTTTATCTTATGGATAATGTTTAAGCAAAAGGAAGATTGTGGACAGCTTGACCGGAACGTAGCCCTGGATGGCATATTTGTTATAAGCAGACCATTGAAAGACGCCGGCACTTAGCGAACCGACCGTTTACGGGCGGTGAGCTTAGTACCGCTGCGTCTTGATTTGAGCGAAAGCGCGTCTGCGATAACAAATATGCCATCCGGGGCGACCTCCAGCCAAAACCTAAAAACCCTTCTCATTCCGTAAACAAACTATATCAATGCCTGTGCTTGATCAGCCCGACAGCCTTAGCCAGTTCCATGACAACAAAGGGTACCAGTATAAGACCAAGCCCCAGCAGATACATTTTCCATGGCAGTATCACCAGTTCAAAGGCAATCCCCACTGGGGTAAAGAGCACCAGACACACCAGTAAAACGGAAATCAGTGCCGCCCAGTTGAGCTTATGGTTGCTGAAAGGACCAATCTTAAACAGGGAATGCTCCGAGCGCATATTGTAAGCCTGGACGATCTGACAGAGTGCCAGCACCATAAACGCCATGGTCTGACCGCCCTCCAGCGTACCGGTGGCATTTTCTCCCGCCACAAACCCAATCAGGGTCAGAATGGCGAACATCAGTCCCTGGAGTACCACCCGTATGCCCAGTCCATGGGCAAAAATACCCTCGTTCTTGGGTTTTGGCCTGCGCTCCATCACGTCGGGTTCCACCGCCTCCATGCCCAGGGCAATGGCCGGCAGCGAGTCGGTGACCAGATTAATCCACAATAACTGCATGGACAGAAGGGGCGTCTTGTGCCACAGCAGCATGGCCGCAAACACCGTGATCACCTCTCCGATATTGGTTCCCAGCAGGAAGCCCACCACCTTGCGAATATTGGCATAGATTCCCCTTCCTTCATGGACGGCGTCCACGATGGTGGCAAAATTATCGTCAGTCAAGGTCATGTCCGCAGCGCCCTTGGCCACATCGGTGCCGGTGATACCCATGGCGCAGCCGATATCGGCGGCCTTCAGGGCGGGAGCGTCGTTGACGCCGTCTCCGGTCATGGAAACCACCTGTCCGTTCCACTGCCATGCCTTGACAATGCGGATTTTATTTTCGGGGGATACCCGGGCATACACGGAAATGTGTTCCACCTCCGTCGCCAGCTGCTCGTCGGTCATGGCGTCCAGCTCCGCCCCGGTTATGGCTTTATCGTTCTCCCTTAAAATTCCCAGTTCTCTGGCAATGGCCGAAGCAGTCACCACATGGTCCCCGGTAATCATCACCGGTCGGATACCGGCCTTCCGGCAGGTGGCTACCGCCTCCTTCGCCTCCGGGCGGGGCGGGTCGATCATCCCCACCAGGCCCATCAGGATCAAGTCCTTTTCCAACTCCTCCGGGGTGGGATTTTCCGGTACCCTATCGATTTCTCTATATCCCACAGCCAGCACCCGCAGGGCGTCCCCGCTCATCTTCTCGTTCACCCTTTTAGCGGTTTCGATATCCCCCTGTATGCAGCGGGAAGCCATCACGTCAAAGGCCCCTTTGACAATGACAATCTTTTTTCCCTCAATCTGATTCACCGAGCTCATCAGCTTTCTGTCGGAATCAAAGGGAATTTCCGCAAGGCGGGGATAGGTTCGGTTCAGCTGTTCCTGTTCCATTCCGTTTTTATGAGCGGCCACGATGATGGAGGTCTCTGTGGGGTCGCCGATATGCTGTTCCTTCCCATCCTCCCCGAACGCCACCGAGCCATCGCAACAGAGGGTCCCGTAACAGAGCAGCTCTTTTACGCCTTCGGAATTCTGGCTGCTGACGTCCTCCGGGCTGTCCGTGCCGTCCAGCCACACTTTTGTCAAAGTCATCCGGTTCTGGGTCAGGGTACCGGTCTTGTCCGAGCAGATGACCGACGCGCTGCCTAAGGTCTCCACCGCAGGCAGGCGGCGAATCAGAGCGTTTTTCTTCACCATCCGCTGTACGCCGATGGCCAGCACAATGGTGACGATGGCGGGCAGCCCCTCGGGAATGGCGGATACGGCCAGGGATACGGCGGTCATAAAGATCTCAAGCACTTCAAGGCCGTTTGCCAGGCCCACCACGAAAATGATTCCGCAGGCAGCCAGCGCCAGGATACCCAGATATTTGCCGAGCTGGGCCAGCTTCTTCTGGAGGGGCGTCTGTCCCTCTTCCTCCCCTTCCAGCAGGCCGGCTATTTTGCCCATCTCCGTATTCATGCCGGTGCCGATGACCACGGCGATGGCGGTGCCGTAGGTGACGCTGCACCCGGAGAACACCATGTTGCTCCTGTCGCCCAGAGGCGCTTTTTCCTCCACCACAGCTTCCGCGTCCTTTTCGGAGGGAACCGACTCTCCGGTCAGGGCCGATTCTTCGCTTTTCAAACTGGCGCTTTTTAAAAGCCGGGCGTCCGCCGGTATGAAGTCTCCGGCTTCCAGACGGATAATGTCCCCCGGAACCAGCTGAGCAGCGTCAATGACCTGCTCCGCCCCGTCCCGCAGCACTCTGGCCTGGGGCGCGGACATATTTTTCAAGGCGTCCAGCGCTTTTTCCGCCTTGCTCTCCTGGACCATGCCCATCACGGCGTTGAGCACCACGATAAGCAGGATCAGTGCCGGCTCGAAAAACTCCATGGGATTGCCCTCCACGCAGGCAATCACAAAGGATATGACCGCCGCAATGAGCAGGATGATGATCATGACATCCTTAAACTGCTCCAGAAACCGCGTAAGATTCGTCTTTTTCTTTTTCTCGTTTAGTTTGTTTTCGCCGTACTGCGCAAGACCTTGGGCAGCCTGCTGGCTGGTAAGTCCCTTTTCCCGCGAAGTCTTTAAGCTGCGCAAAAGCTCGGCCCGTGACTCAGAATATGGTATCAAATAATGTCCCTCCTGTTTTTGGGAGCAAAAAATGTTCTGCCCCGTGAAATCCGCGGATTGTTCCGCGCTTTGTAGTGTCGTGGAATTATTGTATCATGATACCGGCGCCGTGTCATTAGACAAAGAGAGAACTTGTCACAATTTTATCCGCTTAAAACGCAAATTGTTCCCATCTGGCAGTCAACATCAAAAAGCGATCGCTGCAAAAGAATCACAACGACCGCTCTTTCTATCTCAGTTATTTTTTATTCATCACGTCTGATTCCCCTCAAGGAAAGAAGAACCTTACCACCAACGCCTGCACCGTTTATGACGGCACCTGCGGTTGAACATTTCGTTGAACAATAGTACGTCAATGAGGTTGGGAAGTCCCTGATTGGGCCCCGGCCTGGAGGGCTGATGATGGGGCGGGCGCATGGGCGGCGGGCCGCCGGGACGTCGTCTGTCCACCATCCGAAGCTCTTCCGCTTCCACGGCCTCATACTGCTGGGCCTCAAAATCCTCCGGCTGCGCCGCCTTCTGGTAAATCCTGTCGCTGATCTGCCGGAGCATGAAGCGGTCCGGCATCTCATCAAACATCAGGCTGCCTTCATACTCCATCTTATCGCATTCTTCCTCCACCAGCCGCTGCACCACGCCAATTTCCCTGGGATACATGCTTTTCAGCCGCTGCATATCCCGCTCGTATTCCGCTTCCTCCAAAAACACATTCTGCATGGGATATGTCATATAAAACGGCATTTTCTGGGAACTGCCATTTGTCATTCTGTAAAAATCATCCTGGTTATAATCCACTGATTTTCTCCCAAATTTAACATCAATATAGTATATGTCAAAAGAACCCTTCCCGTCACAACTTCCGGCAGAACCGGACCCGTTACCGGCATGTCTTCCTTCGCGCGGCTAGGAAACGCTTCCCTTCATGGTCAGCAGAAACAGCGCCGCCGCCAGCTCGCAGGGGACAAAGACCATAAGCCCCAGCTGCTCCTTTAAGTCCACCTTCCCGACCCGGTAAGCGTGAAAGATACATCCGACAATGTATTTGCTGTCCCGCTTCCGCTTCAGCTCCGCCAGCCTGGAGGCCAACTCCACAGAACCAAGTCCCTCAAAGAGAGATAAGTCCGCCTCTTCCGAGGAAATCAGACTGTCCAACAGATTCTCCCCGAACTCATTTAAATACCATGGCTCCTCCTTTGGCAGCCCGAAAATCTCCCCGCAGATTTCCGCTGCCCCGATAAAATAATCCTGCCGGGTATAAATCTCCCTTGGAATATGCTCCTCAATACTGCCGCAAAGCCGCTTGCCGTCCCCGGGCTTCACAAATTTGTTGAAAATCCCCTCCGTCAGATAACTTTCCGTCCGGGCTACCCGGCTGACAAAGGAGAGGATCTCCGCCCGGTACTGGTCCAGATCCTCCTGGTAGAACAAATAGGTAAACCCTGTGATTTTTCCATAAGCCTTCAGCGTGTCGTAGTAACCCAGCAGGCGGTTGGAATCCAGCACGGAGCGCTCGAAATTCATCATGGTGCCCAGGGATCTGCTGGGGACAATGTATTTTACATAAGGCTTATTGACATAATTCGGGTGTTGAGGCGTGGTATGCAGATCCACCGCCACCACCTCATCCGCGCCCATCTTTAAAGCCAGGTCGATGGGCAAATTGTCATAATAGCAGCCGTCCAGGTACAGTTCTCCGCCGATTCTGTGCATGGGAAACATGGGAAAAATGGAGGAAGACGCCATGATAAACTCCTTCAACATACCCCGGGGAATCTCCTCCTTTGTGAGTTCCAGCCCCTTCAAATTGGGGACGGATACGGTGACAAGCCCATAATCCACGTCGGAGGAGCGCACCTTCTCCTCATCAATGAGACAGTCGATAAATTTGTAAAAGGGAGAAATATCCGCCCCCTTATTTTTCACATATTTTTTCAAAAAGGAGCGGATAGCGTCCCGCTGGTTGTACATACCCTCAATGGTGGTGGTCAGATTCAGTCCGTCCACCATAATATGGTCCATTTCGATAGTGTCCCAGATTTCACAGGCCAAGTCATAATCCCGGGTGACCATCAAGGCCCCGTTGACGGCTCCGATGGACGTTCCCGTGACAATCTCATAATCAATTCCAAGCTCTAAAAGCGCTTTCCAGACCCCCGCCTCATAGGCTCCCTTTGTTCCGCCGCCGCTTAGTGCAATGGCTCTGCGCATATGCAGCCCTCCTTTTAAAACCTCCGATGTATCCTGGTTGGGATACTCACTTTTTCTACTTTTATCATACCAGCAGCGCATACAAACGTCAATTCCCTGGGGAAAGATTTTGAGGGTTCGGCGCACATATCTGATTTCTGGTAAATATATTTGTTTTTTTAGGAAAATTTTTACGATGGCTGGTATTTTTTCTTGGGTGTGCTATACTGTAACCAAAAAAACGGACAGAAATAAGGAAAGGAGCGTTTTTATGTCTGTCAATGATTACATAGCCTCCCACCGGGAGGAACTTGGTATCCATCAGTTTGCCTTTATCAAAACCTCGGATCTGATTTTTTCCGACGGCGTGCGGAAGCTCTGCGAGATGAATTCCTGCGGACAGTACGGCAAGACCTGGGCCTGCCCGCCGGGAGTAGGAACCCTGGAAGAATGCAGGGAAAAGATTCTCAAGTATGAAAACTTCTTTGTTTTCACCACCATGCACCCTCTGGAGGATTCCTTTGATTTCGAGGGCATGGAGGCCGGAAAAGTCAGACATACCGAAGTCTGTCCCGCCATTGTCAACCTGTTCCGGGAGCAGTATGCGGATCTTCTGGTTCTCTCCGCCGAGGGCTGCGAACGATGCAAGACCTGCACCTACCCGGACGCCCCCTGCCGGTTCCCGGAGACTCTGTACCCTTCCATTGAAAGCTATGGGGTGGAGGTAAACCGCCTGGCTGCCACAGCTGGGATAAATTATATCAACGGAGCCAACACTGTGACCTATTTTGGGTGTATCGCCTACTAATGTACTGCACAGGACTTTAATAGAATGAAAGGGGTGACAGCCGAGCCTTAAGGCAAAATTGGATTTTATTCCCCGTACCTGTCCCCCCTTCCTCATCAATATGATGTTTTTACCGGACTGAACATTCCCGTTTTCCATTCTAAAGTTTGATGAGAACTCTCCTGCTACATTTTACATTACAGTGTTTCTAAAAACGCTTCAATCCTACTAAATGCTACAGTTGCCTTAATTCTTAACCAATTTGCCCTTCCGGAACGTTCTACATTTGCACGATATGCTCTGTTAGCAAAAGTTCTCGACACTCTATTCCGTACAGCATCCAGATCATTTTCTCTCATGTCAGGATCATTAATAATATATGTCGCCCAGCATTCCATTAACCTTACTCGATCTATATATTCAGTAAGATAACAAAGATCAAATATATCCTTATATCTTGTTGATAAAGGCCCGAACTTTAAGAGTGAACGCAACTTTTCCGCAAAAATCTGCTCCTTAGAATTAATCAAAAGGCTTGCTCCCTCATCGTCCATACAGACATCAAAACAGTATTCATCCTGTTCTATCTGAATGTTTTTATGTACTCCAAAATCAATCTTACTGGCAAATGAATGTCCGCTATCGTCCTCAAAAACAACATACACGCGTTTGCCGCAATATTCCTGCTGGGATAGTTCTTCTATATTTCCCGTTATCTTAATTACTATCCCTTCAAGACAATTAAGCCTCTCGATAAATCGGCGTATAGACCCCTCATCAAGAGAATAACGATACTCTTGCCTCCGCATTTGCCTCTGAATAACCTTCTTTCTTAAATCCCTCTGCCAAAACTTCAAGATTTGCCATCACAATACCTCCATCCGCAAAGTATCCAATACCTTGCCGCTTTTTGGAGCAGCAAATGCATAATCTTGTATCATCTGGATATTTAATCTTGGAAGAATCTTCCTATAATTCAGGATAATTTCTTTGTAATAGTCAAAAGGAAACTTTGATTTATACCTCAAAAGTTCAATGAGCATTCTTTCCTTGCTGTATATAGGAACGGTATATCCTTTATAATTCATCTTATCAATTCCCTCAGCAAAAAAAACATCTGGCACGAAATACTGTTTTACACGTTTATCCGGAATTTTGGCAGCATTCCTCGTAGTCGCCAGATCATATTCATCCGGTATCACATCCGTTAAACCGTGCATATAAAAAGCGCTTTGCATTGTAACTACCGCATTGGGATACTTGTACATCAGAACTGCAATTTCCGGTACATGCTGCTTCAATGAATAGACACCTTTGTCAATCCGAAATAATTCACCGGATTCCACCTTTTTCTGGATATAATAGTCCGAACCATATTCCTGTAAGCATTGTCCTCTTGTCATCATAATGGGTTCCTTCCTTTCTTTAAATTTTGATTAGTATCCGCTTTTCTTTATATTTTGCGGATATTTGTATAAATTATAAGGTTCAAGCAAGCTCCTGTCAAGCAGATTTTCAAGCAAACATCCGCATTTCTTTGTATTTTGCAGATGTTTACTCAAATTATTCCAGCATCCAAAACCTGTCATACACGCCGTTGACCTCGGAAATAAAATATGCTAAAGTTTACACAGAAATGATTTGGAAGGAGGCTTTTTATGATCATTCAAGACATCATCGACACCCGTCGGGAGGAACTTGGCATTCATCAATCTGCCTTTGTAAAAACTGCGGACCTTAGGTTTTCCGACGGGGTACGCCATCTCTGTGAAGAAAACAGCTGCGGCCAGTATGGCAGGACCTGGGCCTGCCCGCCAGGCGTGGGAACCCTGGAGGAATGTAAACAGCAGCTTCTTTCCTATAAAAATTTGTTTGTGTTTACCACCATGCACCCTCTGGAGGATTCCTTCGACGTGGAGGGCATGGCGGCCGGAAAGGAACAGCACTGTGAAGTCCGCCCCCAGGTGGTCCGTTTGTTCCGGGAGCAGTACGAAAATATCCTGGTGCTCTCTGCCGGGGGCTGCCAGCTCTGCCCTTCCTGCACCTACCCGGACGCCCCCTGCCGGTTCCCGGAGAAGCTCATACCTTCCCTTTCCAGCTATGGCATAGAGGTGAACCGTCTGGCTGCCAAAGCCGGAATCAATTATATCAACGGGGCCAATACGGTGACGTATTTTACCTGCATTCTCTATTAATTTAAAACTACATACAAGCCACCAACCGAATTCTATAATAAATCCGGTTATACTTAACACCCTAACACATTTTTAAAGCCACAGAGGACGTCTCTTTATGTGAAACGTCCCCTGTGGCTCTTTTCCTTTAAAAGCTAAAAATCGCAACCCCATACGCCGGCAGCTCGTAGCCGATGGAATACGTTCTCCCATCGCACTCCCGCTTTTCGGCCTTGTATACAAGTGGCCGCTCCCTTCCGCTGCCGCCAAAGCGCTCGTCGTCACTGTTGAAAATCAGCTTGTACTGACGCTTATAGGGCACACCCACCCGGTAGTCCTTCCGTTCCACGGGCGTAAAGTTCATAACAAACAACAGATTCTTTCTGCCGGTGCGGCTCTTGCGGACAAAACTGAAAATACTCCTGTCCCCGTCATTGGCATTGATCCACTCGAAGCCGTCATAATTATTGTCATCCTGGTACATACAAGGATAATGGTTGTAGATGGACAAAAGTTCCCGCACCGCCTCCTGCACCTGGGCATGGGGCTCCTCGGCCAGCAGATACCAGTCTAGTTCCCGCTCCTCGCTCCACTCTCTAAGCTGAGCAAAATCCTGTCCCATGAACAGAAGTTTCTTGCCGGGGTGTCCCATCATAAAGGCATATCCCACCTTCAGATTGTCGAATTTGTCCCGGCCAAGGCCCGGCATTTTGTTCAGCATGGAGCACTTTAAATGCACCACCTCGTCGTGGGACAGCACCAGAATATAATTCTCACTGCCGTTGTAGCTCATGGCAAAGGTCATCTTATTGTGGTTGAATTTCCTGAAATAGGGATCCAGCTTCATATAATCCAAAAAATCATGCATCCAGCCCATATTCCATTTAAAATTAAAGCTCAGGCCGCCCTTTTCGGCGTCCCCGGTCACCATGGGCCAGGCCGTGGATTCCTCGGCAATCATGGCCACCCCCGGATTTCTGCCCCGCACCAGAGTATTTAAGTGGCGGAAGAATTCGATGGCGTCCAGATTTTTGTTCTCGCGGTATTCATTGGGTACCCACTGGCCGTCCTGTATGCCGTAATCCAGATAGAGCATGGAGGCCACAGCGTCCACCCGAAGGCCGTCAATGTGATAGTGCTCTACCCACAGGAGGGCGCTGCCGATGAGGAAATTTTTCACCTCATTTTTGCCATAATCAAAAATCTTGGTGCCCCAGTCCGGGTGCTCGCCCTTTCTGGGGTCCGCGTACTCGTACAGGGCCTCCCCGTCAAAATCCGCCAGTCCATAGGCGTCCTTGGGAAAATGGGCCGGTACCCAGTCCAGAATGACCCCGATGTTATGCTTGTGGAGATAATTCACAAAATACATGAAGTCCTCCGGGGTTCCGTAACGGGAAGTAGGGGCGTAATAGCCCGTCACTTGATAGCCCCAGGAGCCATCGAAGGGATACTCCGCAATGCCCATCAGCTCCACATGGGTGTAGCCCATCTGCTTCACATACTCCGTCAGACTTTGGGCCAGTTCCCGGTAAGTGTAAAAGCCGTCATCCTCCCGGCCGGGGTGGCGCTTCCAGGAACCGGGATGTACCTCATAGATGGCCATGGGCTGCTCCTGAATATCCTTCATCTCTCCACGTTTTTTCATCCAGCGGCTGTCACTCCAGGAAAAGCCGTCGATGTCCGCCACCCTGGAGGCTGTCCCCGGCCGCAGCTCGCAGTAAAAAGCGTATGGGTCGGACTTGTACAATTTCTTCCCGCTTCTGGTCTCAATGTAATATTTGTACAGGTCTCCCTCCTGAACTCCCGGGATAAAGAGTTCATAAATACCCATGGGCTCCAAGCGCTTCATCTCATGGGCATTTTCCTTCCAGTCGTTGAAGCTTCCCACCACAGACACACGCTCCGCATGGGGCGCCCATACGGCAAAGCGGACTCCCCCTTTGCTCCTTCTGGTCTCCAGGTGGGCGCCTAGCTTCCGATAGATGTCATAATGTGTCCCCTGTCCAAACAAATACATATCCAGCTCTGAAATCTTTCCCATAGCCATTCTCCTTTTTTATTCATCAAAATCCTTTTCCCGGATAAGCACCAGGCCGTTCTCCGGGCTGCGCTTTCCGCCGAACAGCTTCTTTAATCCGCTTTTGGTTGCCCGGTATATTGCCCTGTCCATAATTTCCTTGACTTCCGTCAATGTCGTGGCTTCATCCAGCTTCTGAATATTGCTGATACTGTTGTAAAGGGCCAGCACACCCATATCCTCAATCTCACAGTTGTTCTCTCTGGCGTAGACCTTGGCAAAAGCCACCAGTTCATCACTGGTGAAGATGGGAATACGAATCCGCTCCGTGAACTTTTTCGCGAAATTAGCATTCCGTCCCATCACCTTCTCAATACCGACCCGGTCATCCTCCATAATCACCAGAAGCCCCTTGGTATCTTTCTCCATCAGCCCGGACAGCTTCTCCACAGTTTCCCTTGAAAGATCGCCGGCCCGCTCGATGATCAGGCAGCCACCCTCCAAAGTCTCGAACAGTTTTCCCACATCCTTCTGGTTCAGAACGGAGGCAGATATTTTTCCTGCCTTTCCGCCAACGCAGTCCGCATATTTCTGGAATGCCTTCACAAAATCCGTGGCAAGCACGGTTTTTCCGGTACCCTTGCTTCCCTGAATCACCAGATTTCCCGCAGCGGAGGTCACATTATTCTTCTTCCGCTGACGGGCCCCCTCCAGAGCCTGGCACAGCTGTTTCTCCATTCCGCCGATCAAGGTAAAATAGGAGAAAATCCGTTTCTGTTCGGGGTTCAGATTCGTCAGAGGAGCTTCCTCATCCTCTCTTTCCAGCGTAATCTCCTCCGGCGCCTCCCTGTCCAGTGTAACCGCTTCTTCTCTGTCCGCTGTAACTGCCTCCTCTTTGTCCGGTGCGGCAATCAGCGGCTCTGCCGCTTCCTGGAATTTCAGCCTGGGAAGCTCCTGGGTAGCCGTCAAGGGTACTTCCTGGGCTGCGTCTTCCTCCTGCATGGCCTTCACCGCAGCCTTCAGAGTTTCCTCCAGGGGAAGGGTGCCGGTGAGACGCTCCATCAGACTCTCCGCCTCCTTGAGCGCTTTCGTCTTGGCCTCCTCAAGCTTTTTCCTCTCCGCCTCGGCAATGGCGATTCTGGCCGCCTCCTTTGTCTTTTCCCACTCAGCCAGAATGTCCTCAATGCTCATCTGACCGGTCACCTGTAAATTGGGCTTCGGCGCGTCCGGCACCCGCATCCGAATCTGCCCGTCGTAGTCCTCCGCCAGAAGCCCTTTAAAATCAATATTCAGAGACGGCTCCGGGATATCCTCACCGGATTCCTCTGCCTTAGGCCATGATTCCGTTTCCTCGGTAAGAACAGGGTCAGGCTCCACAGGTATCTCTGCTTCCTCCGCCTGTATCCCGCTCTCCGGCAAGGGCTCTGTCTCCTTCGCTGGTATCTCTGCTTCCTCCGGTATCTGTGTTCCCTCCAGCGATCTCGTTTCTCTCTCCGGCGAAACGTCCACACTGTTCCAATCATCGGCAGCCTCTAAGGCTTCTGCCTCCTGTGTTGTCTCCGCCTCCTCCGGGCTCTCCGCCGGCTTCGGCGCCTGATACACCGGCATTTCGCCCACCATCTTCTTGATGCTGCTGATGGTGTCATTCACCGTTCCCTGCTCAGTGGCATCAATGATCTGCTGCATACTCTTAGCCAGTTCCGCCTGGAGGTTCATGGTATTAAAACGCCCTGCGTCAGATTGGACGCCGGGAATCTTCACGGGTTCTCTGACAATCTCACCGGACATCAGGGAATCCTTGGGCGATACCTCCACAACGCCCTCCCGTCTCTGCTTAAAGCGACGGTATTTATCCTCCTGGAGCTTATTTAGAGGCTGATACAGCATCTTGAGCTCCAACGCCCGCTCCACATACTTGCCCTCGCCAAACCAGAGAATCAACTCATCACAAACCTCCACGCACTTATCCCCGTCTCCGTTCCTGTGGTAGAGATAAGCCAGCTCAAAGGCCCACTCCTCCGTGTACTCCCGTTCCTTGAACTCTTCGAGAATCGCGATCAGTTCCGGTAAGGATGCCCCTTTTGCCCGGGCAATCTCATATTTCAACACATATTTCATATTGTCATGGGGCGCGATCTCCAGAAATTCTTCGTAATACTCCTGAGCCTCCTGAAGGTTCCCAAGCTTTAACGCCACCAGAGTCAGCCGGTAAATAATATTCCGCCCCACCGGAGAGCGCTCGTAAGCCATCAGAAGAATCTCCCGGCTCTCCTCCAGCTGTTTCGTCTTTTCGTAGATTTCTCCAATCATACACAGGGTTGCGGCACTCTTTACCTTCTTCCAGTTAATACTGTCCGCAATCTGCGCCGCCGTCTTATAGTCCTTGGCCTCCACCAGATTCCTGATCTGCTCCAGCTTCAGCTTGTATTCATATTTATCCAATGATCTCACCTCGAACATTTTTTCAAAGGGTATGGTTCGTGTACCGTCACACTTTTATCTCACGCTATATCATGATGGAAGCGTCAAAAGGTATTTTGACGCTTATGATACACGAATTGCTACGTGCTAACGCACTCCCGCAATTCTAAAACACCTCAAATCCGCTCATTTTTCTTCGAAAAATGGCTACTTTTCGGTGTTTTGCGCGCCCCAAGGTCATACTTGCCTGCGCAAGCGCAGCCCGCATGACCT
>CALWLN010000044.1 GCA_944381535.1 uncultured Lachnospiraceae bacterium | reverse complement strand
TTTTTTCCGCCTTTTAGGGCAAAAGCCGGAATTATGCATAACGCAGATAATTCAGGGACTACAGGAAGAGCCGGCGGAACAGTGGGATTCCAAGGTTTCTTAGTGTTGTAAACTTTCAACTGTCAAGCATTATTATATACTAAATTATATACTAATTGTACAGCACTTTGGCTTTTTTGTCAATATACATTCTTTGATTTTGTAATAATCCATGTGTTTACAGATTTTTTTAAAGTCAATTGTTTGTTATTCGCACACATTTTAGAATACGGCTTTCATTGCGCAAACATCGTTTCTTATTGTCAAATATTATTTTCTTACAGCGCCAACACATACCGGACATACAGCTTCCGGTACCACTTTCCCCGGCCCATCTCCTGCTGCCTGGCTTTGCGGTAAATCATCCGCAGATACTGTATTTCTCCCTCTGCCAGAGGCTCCCGGCCATATCTGGCGGCCCGGACAATTCCGATAAATTTTACAAACTCATCCTGGGCAAAGTAAGGAACCGCCTCCTCCACCTCCCGGGCAAAGGCTTCCTCATTCTCCGTGCCATGAAAGACGATCCCCGACAGCCGGAGCAGCCGTAAGGTCTCCCGGAACAGAGCCCTGGCGGCCTTACGGCTGTCCGGGTCTCGGAAGCTTCTTTCCCGCCGCCGGTGCAAAAGCTTTATCCGAAGCAGAATCATCAGCCACAGTGCCGTAAGGATGAAAACCGGATACAGAATCGCGGAGAGGATTGGCCATACTCTTGCAGACAGGCCGCCATCTCCTGTTCCCGGGCCGCTTCCGCCCTCCGGCTCCTGGGGCGTTTCCTCCAAAGTCTCCTCCGGCTCCTCCGGTTGGGGCAACGGCTCCGGCTCCTGTTCCTCCGGCTCCTCCGGGATATCCGGTTCTACCGGGCTTTCCGGCTCCTCCGGCTGAATGGATTCCACAATATCCGATACAGATTCCTGGTCCCCCTGCTCCAGAAGCGCATAATAATAGCTGGGTGGAGTTACCTCCAGGTAAGTCCATCCAAAGGGGCCCCTGAAAATCTCCGTCCAGGCATGGGCCCGCTCCTCCCGCACCACAGCCGTATAGGTTCCGTCCTCATTTCGCTCAAAATCCCTTGGCAGCACCAGATACCCGCTGGCATACCGGGCCGGCTGTCCCATCATCCGGTATGCCAGCGTGTACGCGGAGGCAAAGTGCATGCAGTAGCCCTTCTGCTGCTCAAAAATAAAGTACTCTATAATATCCTGCCCCTCCGACACCGGCTCCAGATCAAAGCTGTAGCTTAAAATATCGCCGGAGAGAATATATTGCGCTTCCTCAAGGTTTTCCCGAAGTCGGAACAGCTGGTTTTCCGGAAGGGTGGTGTACTGCCGGCCGGCGTAATTTTGATAGGTGTCATACATCTCCCATTCTGTATCACTGAAATCGCTGCCTGGCCAGAAGGAACTGATAAGCGCATTATAAATGTATCGATCCGGATGCCAATCAAATTGATAAATCCTCTCATCCGGCAAACGGATTCCGCTGTCCCCGACAATTTCCGCCCCCTCCGGCAGACCGCTGCCGTAGGGCATAGGAGTAGTGTTTCCTGTTTTTCTTAAAATCTCAATGGTCATAGGCTGGCTTTGGTTGCCGTAATGACTCATAGTCTGCACAAAGGCGCCATACTCCTCGGGACGAATCCCCTGCTCCTGGGCCAGATCGTCAAATTCTTGCTCCGAAGCCGGATACCAGACGCCGTTATCATAATAAGCTCCGGTAAAATTTTTAATATAAATCGGCTCGTCCGGCCTCTGATCCATGGTGACCGTGAGAATCTCCCGGTCCCCAAGGCCCGGCGGCTGATTGGACAGTCTGGCATATTGGGAATAGCCTCCAAAACTCCAGAACAGATCTGTCAAAAAGCTGTTTCCGTCTATCCAGGCCAGCATTCTGTCCTCCTGAGCCAGCTGCCATTCCTTCCACGCATCGTGATGTGCCAGCGCATTCCGGGAAATGGGACGGTAAATGAGAGCGGTGATTCCTGTGGCGGCACACAGACACAGGAATACCAGCCGGCGGCTTTTCCGCTCCGCAGGGTCTTCCCCCTTCCGCTCCGTCCAAAGGCCCATGCCCAGTCCGCCAATCAGGCACAAAAAGGCTCCCATCCCCGGCGCGTATCCCAGCAAAAATCCGCTCAGGAAACAAACTGCCACCGGAATCAAGGTCAACAGCCGCTTTTTCCCACCCCGGGCCACTCCCGGTCCCATCCACAGACCAAGAAGGATTCCCGCGCACAGCAGAAGGAGCCATCCCCCCACCGGCACGATTTCCTCATACGGAAATCCGGTGCGGTAGTAGCTGTTGATGATGGGAATCACATGGTGATAGCACTGCAGCCATTCCAGGTATAACTGTTCATGGAAAAAAAGTACCAGTACCCCTTCTGCGGCCAGCCCCGTCAGGATCCCTGCCACTGTGGTCACCCGGTTATAATAGGTGACCGTCACAAAAAGGGACACCAAAATACTGACGGAAACCAGACTTCCAAGGCTCCACCAGTCCATAAGCAGCCCATCCCTCAACGACAGAAAACAGGCCATCATAAGCAATATAAGACTTAAAAAACCGGGAATCAGATTCCGCTTCTTCATAGTATCAACTCCATGTCAGACAACTGTTCCTTCCAATCTTCGCCGGAAAAATCCGCCACAGGCGCTCCGTCCCTGGCAAGCTTACCATCCTTCAGCCATATCTGCCGGGAAGGAAGCTCCGGCGCCAACTCCCCTTTCCAGGTCGTTAGATTTTCCCGCATCAGCATTTCCATGGCAAGATAGACGTCCTCATCTTGAAATATAGGCACAAAGCAGGGATCGGTCTCCTTTGGACTCTGCCACAGGAAAACCAGACTGCGCTCCAGACTCCGGCAGCCCCACAGAAGGCTGTAGACAATCTCCAGAAGTTCCCCGGAAAGTGTTTCCCCGGACAGCCCAAAAAGCAGATCGCAGCCCAGAGGCAGTCCGAATTCCTTCACCAGCAGGGCTTCTTTTTTGGCCGAAAGCTTCCAGTGGATGTTTTTCAGGCTGTCCCCGGGCCGGTAGTCCCGAAGCTCCCGGATATAGGAGCTGTCATTTCCGCTTTTATGGGGATGGTATTCCTGGCTCTCCCAGAAGGTTCCTGCCTGCTCCGCCCCCTGCCGTATGGAAATATCATGACAGGCAGGAAGCTGTGTGAACTCACAGCCGGCCGGACGCCTTTTGGGCAGAGCCCACAGCTTCCAGAAATCGTACACCCGTATTTTTTTTACGGATACCTGCCAGATTCCGGGGGCCAGCGGTTCATAGGGTAAAGATACCTTTCCCTCTCCCGACAGAAGAGAGGATCTCACCCACTTCTTTTTTGTTTCTCCGGTGGTAAGATTATGAAATTTTACGCGAAGGGAAAGGCGGCGAATGGGAAACGCGGTCCGGTTTTGCACCGCAAAGGACATGGCCCGCTCCTCATTCTGGTCGAGAAAGCGTTCCATGTCCGATGGCTGAATCTTAAGCCGCAGGGTTTGAAATAATAACAACAGAAAAAGAAGCAGCGGAAAAAAGAACTCCACCCCTGCAAAAAACATCATGGGCGCACTGTTGTACAGAACGGCTGTGTAGATAGTCACAGCCACTAGAATCAGGTAGGCAATCAATCGTTCCATTGCGAATTCCCCTTTAAGGAAGGCCGTTTCTCGTTTGCGATGATCTCTTCTATCAGCTTCGGTACCGTCACCTGGTTGATCCTGGCCTTGCTGCCAAGCTGAATCCGGTGCTCCATCACCGGGACCGCCATGTCGATCACATCCTCAGGCACTACGAAGGTCCTCTGCCGCAAAAAAGCCAGGGCTTTCGCCATACGCATGAGACAGATGGTGCCACGGGGACTGACTCCCAGTTCGATATAGGGGTGATTTCTGGTGCGGGCCACCAATCGTCCCATATAATCATACAGATCTTCATGGACGAAAATATCTTCCACCTGCTTCTGAAGCGCCAGAAGCTCCTGGGCCGTTACCACGGCCTCCACCTCCTGCTGTCGATGTTCTCCCCGGAGAATGGCCAGCTCGTTCTCCATATCCGGATACCCCAGGCTCATGCTGATAATGAACCGGTCCAACTGGGATTCCGGCAGCATCTGGGTTCCGGCGCTTCCAAAGGGATTCTGGGTGGCAATGACCATAAAGGGCTTCGGCACCGGTCTCGTTACGCCCTCCACCGTCACCTGTCCCTCCTCCATGACCTCCAGAAGTGCCGACTGGGTCTTTGGTGAGGTGCGGTTAATCTCGTCGGCCAGAAACAGATTGCACAGCACGCTGCCCGGCTGATACTCAAAGGTTCCGGTCTCCTTGCGGTATATGGAAAACCCCAGAAGGTCCGACGGCAGTACATCCGGCGTAAACTGTACACGATTGGTTGTCAGGGACATGGCCCTGGCCAGAGCCACGGCCAGAGTGGTTTTGCCCACCCCGGGAATATCAGTCAAAAGGATATGGCCTCCGGCCAGGATGGCCGCCACGCTTTTGACGATACATTCATCCTTTCCAAAAACGGCCTTTTTCACTTCCATTACAATCCTAAGTGCTTTTTCATAGTCGCTCATTGGTGCTCCTTCCTCGCCACGGTCTGTCTTTGAGACGTCTCAGTTCCTGCCGCTCTTAAGACGCCTGCATGCGTTTTATCACTTTCAGTCTGGTGAATTCTTCCCGCTCTTTTTCCTCAAGGGCATTTTGAATATCCTTGGTGAGATGTTCAAATCTTGGGATGGTAATATTGGATAAAGCGTTGGCACGCTTTTGGGTTTTCTTGATGTTGTAAGCCAGCCGGTAGGCGGAATTTTCAATCTGGGCCAGCCGGATGGTCAGCTCCTTGACGCGGTCAAACTGGGCCTTGGCCTCGTCTAAGGACATTTTGGTGCCGTAAAATTCATAGGGGGGCTTTAAGTCGCCTTTTTCATATTCCACATAAGGGATCTCCGTCCCCATGACGCTGCGGCGTTTGATCTGGATGGACTCTTCCACCGGAATGGTCTCGCTGATGGCTTCCACCTCATTGATTCCCATCTGGATATTGGCCTTTTGCAGGGACCGGTAGGCGGCGGTAAAGGTCTTGTCTATCTCCGACTGAATGTCGGTGGCCTGGTCGATCAAATCCATCAGCTCCCGGATCAGAATGTTTCGTTTCTTATCCATAAGGTCATAGCCCTGGCGGGATAAGGCCAGGGAGTTTTTGGCCCGTATCAAATTACCTTTGGTTGGAAATGTATTTGGGTCCATTTTCGTTTACTCCTTTCAATAGCTTGCAGCCCTTTTTAAAAAAGCATACGCCGTATTTTAAGATGGGCCGGCAGCCTTCCGCTGCCAATTCCGCCTCATAGTTCTGCTCCTCTATCTGGGCCAGAGCCTCCTTACAGCTTTCTTCCATTCTATCAATGTGCTCCGTCACCTTCAGTTCCAGAATTATGGCCCTGCCCATGAATTTGCGCTCCTTTAGGATAAGGTCCGGCCGCCCGGTTCCGCTCTCCCGGTTGGACTGGGTCTGATACCCCGGCACGCCGGTGAGAAGTCCCGACAGAAAGCCGTGATAATAGCTCTCCTTATAGTCAAAATAGCTGATGGTGTCTGCAAGCTGGGCGGAAATAAAATTCTCCGCCATCTGGCAGTCTCCCTGCTCTAGGGCCGCTATCAGCGGACTTCTGTCCGTTGTCTTCATCTTCTTGCCGAACCAGGTGAGTATGCTTCTCCGGTATATGGAACGGATCTCCATGTTGGGGATAGCAAGGCTCAGATAAATCTCCGTATCCTCTTTCCGTTGTCCCTGCGGAGTCAGGTAGCCCGTAAAATATAGGAAATTCCAAATGTCCATCCCAGCATAATCAAGGATGTTCTTTTCGCTAAATTCGACCTTCGCCTTCGGCTCGTTCTCATTAAGCTCAAAGAACCGCCTCGCACTAAGCTTATTCTGCGCTTCGCTTGAATTCGCTAAGTTGCTTTCGGCGTCATGTACCGGCTTCTCGATGACTTTCCCTTCCATCAACAGTTCTATCTCGCTTCTGGTACTCTCATCCGCCTGCTCTATCAGTTCGCGGATAATACTGTTGGAAGATGTATTGGACCAGTAGGGCCGGGGAAATTCATCATGATATGCTTCCGCTGTCTTCACATAATTTATAATACTCCACGGATTATAAATCTCCTTATCCCCGAACCGATAACCGTCATACCAGAATTTTAACTCCTCATATTTATCGGTCAGCGCATAATATACCAGCATATCTTTGACCTCTGTCTCCGTAAAGCCAAAGCAGTCACTATAGTGGGGACTTAAAACGGAATGAATTTCCAGGTTGTTCAAGCCTGTAAAAATACTCTCCCGGCTGATTCGCAGGCATCCCGTAACCACGCCGAAAGCCAGAGCCGCATTGGTCTTTAGCGCAGATTCAAACAGGGAACGGATAAATGCTATCATTTCGTCATAAAAACCCATAAAATAAGCATTTTCCAGGGGAACGTCGTACTCGTCGATCAATATGATAACATTTTTCCCATGGTAACGGGCCAGACATTTTGACAGAAAACCCAGGGCCTCCGCATAGTCTGTTTTCTCCGCCTTTCCGCGAAGTATGGCGTTCAGCTTTTCTCTATCCAAATCCGGCATATCGCCTTCCAGCACGTAGGCATGACGCTGACACTCATTGATGATTTTATCCACCAGACTGGCATAAGCCATATCATACTCCGGCTGTTTGGCTGATTTCAGCGTCAGATTGATGACCGGGTACTGCTGCTGATGTTCCAGGTACTTTTCCCCGCATCCGGATATCGCTAGCCCGTCAAAAATATAACCATTGTCTATCTTCTCCCCCTGCTCCGTCCGTTCATCTTCAAAAAACCGGCGAATCATGCTTAGGTTGAGGGTCTTTCCGAAGCGGCGAGGCCGGGTGAACAGCGTCACCTTGCCTCCCGTGTCAAGAAGCTCTTTTATAAACAGACTTTTATCTACAAAATAAAAGTTCCGATCTATAATTTCTTTTATATCCTCGTATCCGATAGGTATCACCTTGCGCTCCACCAAAACACCTCCCTGCATGAGTCTGCTTTTGTCATATTCCTTATCTAACGCGTTACAACAGGAAAGGATTTGCTGTCCCTGTCAATATATAGGAAACGTCATAAATGTTTTCTTTATGACGTTCCCTGCGCCGATTTTTGCTGCGTGTAAACGCAGAATTTTCCTTACAAAAATCGTGCGCATCCCCCGGAGGGCTATAGTAAACGGCAAATTTATTTGTCGTTTACTATAGAATTATATCATAATGCTATATATTTTTGTACTGCTTTTTTCTTTATGCCCTTATTGTTGATAATAATCTCAGACAGTCACATAGGCGCCCCCACCTCAATGAGATTCCCATCCGGGTCATAGAAGCGAACCACCTTCCGCCCCCTGGAATCTTTTGCCGGACGGCTAACATACTGTATCGGTTCCTCATCGGCGTCCAGCTTCCGCAAAAACCCTTCCATATCCGCCTCCTCAAAATAAAGCTCGGCGGCATGATTTCTCGGGATAATCTCCCGGTCAATCGCTTTTTCCCAGATTCCCGCCTCCTGAAGCACCAACCCTTCCGTCAGTATCACAGTTCCGTCATTATCCAATATGACATCAAGTCCAAAAAGCTTTTTATAAAACTTTTTGGACTTTTCCATGTCATTTACCACAATCAGTACATTTTTCAATTTCATAAAACCCCTGCTCCTCACTCAAACCTTCTTCCTCATGTTTCACAGGTTACGCTTCCTTGGCACTGTCATCCTGCTGCCCATAATACTTATCCAAAATCTTCGTATCGATCCGGTCCAGTTCCTCTCTGGGCAAAATATGAAGCAACCGCCATCCGATATCCAGGGTCTCCTCGATGGTACGGTTCTCTCCCGACTCCTGGCCTACAAACTCCTGTTCAAAGGCGGTACCGAATTCCAGATATTTCTTATCCACATCTGACAGTTCATCCTCGCCGATAACGCTGGCCAGATCCCTGGCCTCTCCCACACGGGCGTAGGAGGAAAACAGCTGGTTCGCCACATCCTGATGGTCCTCCCTGGTAAACTTCTCGCCAATACCGTCCTTCATAAGACGGGACAGGCTGGGCAGCACGTTGATGGGCGGATAAATGTTCTTCTGATGAAGGGACCGCTCCAGCACGATCTGGCCCTCCGTAATGTAGCCGGTCAGGTCAGGGATGGGATGGGTGATGTCGTCGTTTGGCATGGTGAGGATGGGAATCTGGGTCACGGAGCCCTTGGCTCCCTTCACAATGCCGGCACGCTCATAGAGGGCCGCCAGCTCGCTGTAGAGATATCCCGGATATCCCTTCCGGCTGGGAATCTCTCCCTTTAAGGAGGACACCTCACGCATAGCCTCCGCAAAAGAGGTCATATCCGTTAAAATGACCAGAATATGCATGTTCTTCTCAAAAGCCAGATACTCGGCGGCCGTCAGCGCCACCTTGGGCGTGATAAGACGCTCCACCACCGGGTCGTTGCTCAGATTTAAAAACATGGTTACATGGGAGCTGGCCCCGCTCTCTTCAAAGGTTCTCCGGAAAAATTCCGCCACATCGTATTTCACGCCCATAGCCGCAAAGACAACGGCAAATTCTTCTCCCGAGTCCTCTCCCAGGGAAGCCTGCTCCACGATCTGGGCCGCAAGCTGGTCATGGGGCAGTCCGTTTCCCGAAAAAATCGGCAGCTTCTGCCCGCGGATCAGCGTGGTCAACCCGTCAATGGCGGAAATTCCCGTACGGATATAGTTTCTTGGGTATTCCCGCATGCAGGGATTCAAGGGCAGACCGTTCACATCCCGCATACACTCCGGGGTGATCTTCCCCAGGCCGTCAATGGGTTCCCCCAGGCCGTTGAAGGTCCGGCCCAGAATTTCTTCTGAAAGCCCGATTTCCATGGGGTGTCCGGTCAGACGTGTATGGGTGTTGTTCAGAGACATCTCGTCGGTGCTCTCGAAGACCTGGATCACCGCCTTATCCTCGTTGATCTCCACAATTCTTCCCAGCTTCTTCTTGTTTCCCTCCACGGTAAACTCTACCATTTCCTCATAGAAGCCGTCCTGTACGCCCTCCACCGCAATTAAGGGCCCGTTTATTTCGCTTAAGCCTAAATATTCGATTGCCATATGCTCCTCCTGTTACGCGTTGGTCTCCATGATCTTCCGGTGAAATTCGTCGATCATGGCCCGGTACTGGTCAAACTTGTAAAGTTCCTTGTTTCCCACCTCATACTTGATGGCAATGATCTTCTCAAAGATCCCCTGTTCCCGCAAAAGAGCCATAGGCATATTCATGTCAATCAATGCCTTGCACTTGTTGTAGAGATAGAGAATGGTCTCCATCATTTTCAACTGTTTTTCCATGGGCACAAAGGTGTCCTCCGGATGGAAGGCGTTCTGCTGTAAAAATCCAAGACGTATCACCCTTGCAATCTCCAGCACCAGCTTCTGGTCGTCGGGCAAAACGTCGCTTCCGATGAGCTTCACGATCTCATTGAGATGGCTCTCGGTGGTTAAAAGATTCAAAAGCGGATGCCGGCAATACACAAAATTGGGGCCCACATGGGCATTGTACCAGGGAGCC